>CAZCLL010000092.1:0-10361 GCA_964499555.1 uncultured Fastidiosipila sp. | reverse complement strand
CAACACGATGATTGAGGTGGAGATTGCTGTTTGGGTAGCTGGAGCCCGGATTTAAGCGAAAATCAACACGATGGTTGAGGTGGACATTGCTATTTGGGTAGTGGGATCCCGGATTTAAGCGAAAATCAACACGATGATTGTGGTGGAGATTGCTGTTTGGGTAGTTGGACTCCGGATTTAAGCGAAAATCAACACGATGATTGAGGTGGAGATTGCTGTTTGGGTAACTGGATCCCGGATTTAATCGAAAATCAACACGATTGTTTAGATTGACATTGCTATTGCGATTCTACCGTCTGAACTTCCATTACAATTGAACGCGACTCTATTCTATTAGCCTCTCTAGCGGCCACGATGAACACAGCATTGGGGGATATCGAGTAGAACATACCGCCAATGCAAGAGAACCTACCGCTACACATTAAAAAAATCCGAGAGTGACTACCGCCCTTAAAATAAATGACGAGAGTTACTGCCGCATTCAAGAACTTGCCGTTAATTGGTATTACATGCTGGGTAGGGAGTTGGATGAGGTAGGAAATCTTTTGGCTGTCCGATGTTTCGGCTGATTTCCACAGCGGGTAGTGGGTTCGGAGGTTGAAGAGATGCAATGGATGGTAATCCTTGCGTTGATTTGAGTTTTAGGCGGAAGGGATTCTTGTGTTCGGTGCGCGTTCGGGTGATATCCCTCAGAATCTAGTGATTATTAGACAGCAAGATGTGTAAAACGATTGTATAACAAGGTAAAGTGGACAAAACTCTGCCATATCCAAGCTGGTGACGAGTTTTCCTAGGGACAATGGGGGGAAAGCAGTCAGAAATGCCCCCGATGGGGATGATTTTGGCTTGGTTTTACGAAAATGGAGCGGTGAATAACATGTTAAACTCGGATATCGCTGAGTTTTGTCCATCCTACATATTATGTAAAGGAGAAGCTATGATTGCGAGTGGGTAATAGTTGATTGTGAGCCATTTCCCGGATAAAAAATCCGTCAGACAGACAGATAGATAGATAGATAATCTATTTAATCGGATTACTGCAGACCCTTATCAGGTATGGTAGTCTAGTTTTTGTACAGCGAACTGGCCTCAAACACTGAATTACCGGCAACAACAATACGTCGTAGTGTACCGCCTAGATACTGACCTCACAGACTGTAGTGGCGGGTAAAGCAATACGTTGTAGTGTAGCGTTCCGACTTTAAGCACAAACATATAGAAATTGGGGTTGAAAGTAGAATGGAGGACGAAGGTAGTAAGGGAGAGGCTTAAGCAGAAGGAATTAAAGCATAGTTATTACACTGAAATTACCGCTATTGAATCACAGCGAAGGCGGTAGGAGCGTGCTACAATCAGAAACAATATTACAAACGGCGTGGGGAGCAAGTTGCGTAATTTACTCTGTATGAACTGCGGATGCGCCACAAGCGCAACCGCAGCGGGTCGATACGACTTACTTGCTAGCGTTACGATACGAAGCAGAGGCTTAAGAGCAGAGTCTTAAGAGTAGAGGCTTCGGAGTAGAGTATTTAGGGGAGGTTTCTATGTTTCTGGCATTGATTAAACCAGTTGATGTGATTCTTTTTGTTGTGTTGCTTGCCATTATTGGGGGGAGCATTGCCTATACCATTGTTCGCAGAAAGAAAGGATTGGGCTGTTCTTCGTGTAGTTCTGCGTCGTCGTGTGCGGCTTCTTCGAGTTGCCATAAAGCGGAAATGAAGCATTAACTTATGCTGAGAATTCGAGACATTAAGCTTGGTATTGATGAAGATCCGGCGGTGTTGCGTGACAAGGTCCGTAAGCTCCTCCGGATTTCTGATTTTGCACTCAGTATTGAACGGGAGTCGCTTGATGCTAGACGGAGGGGAGAGCCGTTTTTTCTGTATACGGTGAATGTTTCTTTGGATGGGCAAAGCGATACGCCGCTCGCCGGCAATGCACCTCGCGCTGCTTCGCGGCAGCGCAAGGTGCAGATGGCTAAAGCGCTGGGGGGACGGTGCAAGATTGAGTATTTTGAGCCAGAAGTGCCGAGGTTTAGGCATGGGGAGGCGGCTTTGGCTGGGAGACCTTTGGTGATGGGGTTTGGGCCGGCGGGGCTGTTTGCGGCGTGGCTTTTGGCGAGGGAAGGGTACCGGCCAATTGTGTTTGAGCGGGGGCAAGCGATTTCGGAGCGAAGGGAGAAGGTGGAGGCTTTTTGGGCGGGGCAGGTGGCTTTGGACCCGGAGACGAATGTGCAGTTTGGTGAAGGAGGCGCGGGGACTTTTTCGGATGGGAAGCTCACGTCTAGATCAAAGGATCCTTACGCTCATTTGATCAATGAGGTTTTTGTGGAGCATGGGGCACCGGAGGAGATTTTGTACTCGTTTCAGCCGCATATTGGGACGGATCTTTTGGCCAAAGTGATCGTTTCGATGCGAGAGGAGATGCTGCGCTTGGGTGCGGAAATCCACTTCAATACGAAGGTTACGCATATTGAAATCCGAGAGGGCAAACTCGTGGAAGTGAAGACGACGAGGGGGACTTTTCGCGGGCCTTTGCTGATGGGGATTGGCCATAGTGCGAGAGATACTTTTCGAATGTTGCTTGAGAGAGGGGTGCAGGCGGAGGCGAAGGCTTTTGCTGTGGGGTGCCGAATTGAGCATCCGCAAGTCTTGATTGACCGAATTCGCTATGGCAAATATGCGGGTCACCCGAGGTTGGGGGCGGCGTCGTATCAGGTTCACAGTTCGATTCGGGACATGAAGGATCCGCGAAATGCGTATAGTTTTTGTATGTGTCCTGGAGGTTTGGTGGTTGCAGCTGCTTCGGAAGAGGGGCGGCTGGTTACGAATGGGATGAGTTACCATGCGAGGGATTTTGCCAATGCAAATAGCGCGATCCTGACTGGTGTGCAGCCGGGAAGGGATTTTGGCTCGGGGCTTTTGGACGGGGTGATGTTTCAAGAGATGCTGGAGGAAAAGGCGTTTCGCTTGGGCGGCGGTTCGTACAAGGCGCCTGTGCAAAGCGTGCAGGATTTTCTCAAATCCTTTGACCTGAAAGCTGTTAACGAGCAGGCCGGGAAGGGATCTGTGGAAGCGACTTACCGGCCGGGTGTGACCTTGGCTCCATTAAAGGATCTTTTTAGTGAGGTGCTTGGCTGGACTTTGGCGGAGGGCCTCGTGGAGATTGATCGAATGTTGCCCGGTTTTGCGGGGGAGGCGGCGCTTTTGACCGGCGTGGAAAGTCGCTCGTCTTCGCCGATTCGTTTCGTTAGGGACAAGGAAACGCGGCAGTCGCTGAATGTGGCGGGGCTTTATCCCATCGGGGAAGGAGCAGGCTATGCCGGCGGTATTGTTTCGGCTGCGCTCGATGGGCTTCGCAGTGCGGAGAAGCTCATTGCGACTTTTGCTGCGCCGAAGTGAGTGAAGGGAGAACTTTATGATGACGGAAAAGGCGTTTCATGCGGCTTTGGCCAAAGCCACCTCTTTCATCTTCGACCTGGACGGCACGTTGCTCGACACCTTAGGGGACCTGGCGGCGGCGTGCAACCGGGCTCTGGCGTCCTTGGGCTACCCGCCCAGGAGCCGGGAGGAGGTGCAGGAATTTGTGGGGAATGGGACGGCGAGGCTTTTGCAACAGGCACTTCCGGAAGGGGTGGTGTTGTCGGAAGCGGCGTTTGCCTCGTACCGGCAGACGTATCGGGAGGCGTATCTGGGGCATTTGCATGTGGAAACGACGCTGTATCCGGGGATCTTGGACCTTGTGCAAGTGTTGAAAGCTCGGGGGATGAGCTTGGGTGTTTTGACCAACAAGCCGGATGAGGCGGCACATAAGTTGGTGGATCATTTCTTTCCTGGGATGTTTGATTTTGTGCTGGGCAGAGGCAGGGTTTCGCTAGAAAGCCTGATCCTAGGCCGCTCGTGGAGGTGTTGACGGAGCTTGGGGCTTTGCCGGAGTCTAGCTGTTATCTTGGGGATTCTGAGGTGGATATGCAGACGGGCAAGGCGGCCTTTTGCCTTACGGTTGGCGTGACGTGGGGGTACCGGAGTAGGGATTTGCTGCGAGAAGAGGGTGCGGATTGGCTGATTGATCGGCCCGAGGATTTACTTGGGTAGTTGGTTGGGTTGGTTGTGTGGGTTGGTTGATTGGGTTTGGTTGGTTGGGCATGGTTGGTCGAGCAGGGCTTGAGAGTTGGCGTCGAGTGTGTTAGATTTACTAAAAGCTTTGTTTGCTGTCATTGGTGGTAGGAAATAAATCTGTTATCATAGCTATAGATATATGCATTTTTGCGTGAAGGACTTGTGAAGTTTGTAGCGAATGCTTGCCTTATGAAAATTTTGGAGGATGACCATGCCACATATTCTCGCCGAAGCTGACCGTTGTTTACAGTGTAAGAAGCCCCGCTGCCGCCCGGCCTGCCCGATCAATAATCCGATTCCGCAGTTTATTCATTTGCTGCAGGAAGGGAAGATTAAGGAAGCGGGTTCTTTGGTTTTTGCGAATAATCCGCTGACGATTGTTTGCTCGCAGGTTTGCCCTTTTGAAAGAATG
This sequence comes from uncultured Fastidiosipila sp., assembly GCA_964499555.1. Taxonomy (GTDB): domain Bacteria; phylum Bacillota; class Clostridia; order Saccharofermentanales; family Fastidiosipilaceae; genus JAAYZH01. Next base: position 5,831 of record CAZCLL010000092.1, on the reverse strand, counting down.
TGTGAAGGTGCCTGCATTGTGGGCATTAAGTCGACGCCGGTGCAGATTAGTTCGATTGAGCATTATATTGCGGACTACAATTTGGATATGTTGGATATCCAATCGTCTGGTGAATATGAGGGTAAGATCGGGATTATCGGTGGCGGGCCGGCGGGGATTGCTTTGGCCTTCTATATGGCCCGCCGTGGCTATGATGTGACGATTTATGAATCGACGGAGAAGATTGGCGGGATCTTGCGTTATGGGATTCCGAATTTCCGTTTGTCGAATGAGGATGTGGATCGCTTGGAGCGCCAGCTTCGGAATTTGGGTGTGAAGATTCATCCGAATACCTTGATTGGGCCGGTGACGACGGTGCCGGATCTTTTCCGTGATGGCTATGACGCACTCTTCATGAGTACGGGGGTCTGGAAACCCAATAAGATGGATGTGAAGGGGGAGTCTTTGGCCAACGTCCACTATGCGATTAACTACTTGAAGAGCCCGGAACTGTACAATTTGGGCCGTGATGTGGTGATCATTGGTGCCGGAAATGTGGCGATGGATGCGGCCAGAACGGCGATCCGCCAGCTGAATACCCGAAATGTCACCGTCTTGTATCGCCGTGGTGAGGAGAATATTTCGTGCTCGGCGGATGAGTTTGAGTACACGAAGATTGATGGCGTTGACTTTACTTGGTACACCCAGGTGGAAGAGTTTACCGAGGAGGGTGTCTGGGTACACGATACAAGGGTCCCGGAGGCTGAGCGGGAGCGCCGCTTTATTCCTTGTAATTCGGCCATTATCGCGATTTCGCAAGGTCCGCAATCGAATGTGGTTTCGACGGAACCGCAGATTCGCCTGGATCGCAAAGGGCTCGTGATTACGGACGAGTCGAATCAGACGACTTTGGAAGGCGTTTACGCTTCTGGTGACGTGGTGTCCGGAGCGAAAACGGTGGTGGAAGCCCAGGCGGCTGCCAAACGCACGGCGAATGCCATGCATAATTATATTCAGCGCAAAAAGAATCCCGAATGGGTTGATGAGGTCCTCTACGAGAGTGACATTATCAATCAGGATCTGGCCAAGTTTGTTGCGCCGATCCAGTGAGCAGGTGCCGCGAAAGGCACCAGAGGAGCGTATATGAAGGCAGTTGTAGATCATGATCTATGCATCGGTTGCAGTCTCTGTGCAGAGACTTGCCCGGAGGTTTTTGAGATGGGAGACGACGGACTTGCGCATGTCATTGCCGAAGTTACTCCTGACCTAGAGGCTTCTGCCGAGGAGGCTAGGGAATCTTGCCCCACGGAGGCGATTTCGATTGAGTGAGAGGGGTCGTTGGTAGGGGCGATGAGTGGTTGTGAGTGGTGGACGCCATTCGGTGGGTGTCTGCTCGGTGGACGTTTCTCACAGCGATAGCCCGTAGATCCTCGGAGGAATAGTCTTCCGGGGATTTTTTGTTGGTTTTTCTGTTGTTTTTTCTGGGCGGGTTTTGGGGTGTCAATGTGGGGCAAGCGCTTAGTTTACAACGAATCGGGGCACTTCACCATGAAACATCACCACGATACCTCACCACGAAACTTCACCTGAGCCTATGAGCGGGATGGTTGGCCCGGTTACATAGATTTGCGGTTGAACCAGACCAACGAAGAAGTCTTTGATTTGGGCTAGAGCCTCTCTCGCTGCATAATAAAGGCGATTTCGGTAATTTGCATCAGGGCCACTCGCGACTGAGTCTATGCCAACCCTGTCCGCAAGATAGAGGGAGCGAGCCAAATGGTAGGGCTGACTGACGATGATCATGGATTTGGCTTGGTAGATCTCGTGCGCCCGTATGATGCTTTCATACGTGGAGAAACCGTTGTGATCAAGGAAAATATCTTCAGCCGGGATCCCGTGGTCTAGGGCATATGCTTTCATGACGGCCGGCTCATTGTAGTACGGGCCACCGTTATCGCCGGAAAGGAGGAGCTTCGGAGCGAGCCCTGCTTCGTAAAGTGTGATGGCTTGTTGAAGGCGAGCCTCGAGTTGTCCGGATGGTTGATTGCCGGTAACGGCTGCCCCAAGGACCAGAATGACATCGTAGGTTTTGCCTCTCTGCTCGAGCGCTTGCACTGAGAGTATGCGATTCTGAGCATTCATAAAAATATAGAAATTGATTGATGCGGCCAAGAAAAGTGGTAGCAAAATAATGGCCAGCAGAATGCGCAGCCAACTGCGCTTGCTCCGGCGTTGTTTTTTCGGGGCTTGGTTACTTGTACTTCGTGCCTTTTTCATTTTGCTGTTATCACTATGGGCTTTTTTCTTGTTGCTGGTGTCGCTGTGGGCTGTTTTTTGCTGGTATCGCTGTGGGTCTTTTTCTTGTCGATCGTGTCGCGCATCTTTTTCATTGGGTCACAATAGCAAAAAACGGGTTGATTTACAAATCGGCAACTCTGCAACGGTGGTGGACGTCGATGGATGGCTTCTTGGGTAATAGCAAACATCTTACGCTGGTCAGAATTTGTCATTATACATAGTTACCATATTACAGATTGGCTCAATTGCCTAGAAACTTTCTGGAAACATCCCGATCGGGGGTATTCACTGAAGAGGGGAAGCTTCTTGTTCAAGATAGTCCATAAAGGTTCATGATAATCCATGAATAGGTTCAAAGTCCGTGTGAACTCACTCAGTTTTACCTGATCTAGCATGTTCCCCAGATAGCACAACGACGATTTTGGTCCACCATAAGATACTATGTATTGGCCAACTGCTCTTAAGCACCAAGAAAAACCAAGTAAAGACACGGAAAGACCCTGCCCCAGCGGATATCACCAAAATGACAGACGGATAACAGAGTTCCATCCGCCCAAAGCTACACGCAAACCACGGAATCAAGCCTGCCTAAGCGGATATCTACTCAAATACACAGTAGCACAAGAATCACTACCGCCAATAAACTTCAATAAGTGCAAGGATTACCCTCTAAGGTATAGCCAATACACTATCTTTTCTGGCGCAAGGATGCCAACATTTGTCTTTTATGCGGACTATACTGCGTGGATGGTCACTGTAGTACAGAAACCTGCAGTTGATCAAGCAATCTACGCTACCCGAAAGGGGGGATTTATGTGTTAAGCAATCACAATCCCGAAGCGAACCGATCACGATTATCGCGCCGATTGGCTCTCCCGATTCTGATCTTCTTACTGCCGGCTTTTTTGGCGAGTGCTTGTTTCAGCAATCCACTGACCACAAGCCAAACTACAATCACTGCGACAAGTGCTCCATCGACGTCTATTGTCGAAACAAGTGAGCCAAGTTCATCTCCGACAACGACGCCTGTTGAAACAACGTCGGGAATTTCAACGACGACTGCCGAGACGACAACGGCACCACCACCAACGACAGCGCCACCAACAACGACCACAACAACTCCGCCGCCAACCACAACGCTCGTTCAAACAACAACAACCCCGCCAACAACAACTACCCCACCACCAACACCAACACCAACACCTACAACCTCAATCACAACAACCACCGAGTCGCAAGCACCTCTCACAGAAGCCGAGAGAATTCTGGCACAGCTGACGCTTGAGCAAAAAGTAGCACAGCTCTTTGTGATTCGGCCGGAGGATTTGAGCGGGGAGACCGTGACATTTTCCGCTAGGGCAGCTGAACTTTACCGTCAATATCCGGTGGGAGGGTTCATTGTATTTGGCACAAATCTCACGTCACCAAGCCAACTCAAAATACTAAGTCAAAACATTTACCAAAGCTCAGAACAAGCCGTGGGACTGCCTCCAATTTTTACCGTGGATGAAGAAGGGGGTTATGTTGCGAGGCTGGCGAAAATTCAGGCTTTTGGTGTCCCATCTTATCCCTACATGGCTGACCTGGGAGGGCAGGGGGATCTACAACAAGTAGAGAATATTGCCAGGAGTATCGGTAATTATCTGAAACCCTATGGCTTCAATCTGGATATGGCTCCTGTGGCCGATGTCCTGAGCAATCCTGAAAATCAGGTGGTGAAAGAGCGGAGTTTCGGGAGTGATCCGAACCTTGTGGCTTCGATGGTGCAAGCCTATGTGAAAGGGCTTACCAGCACAGGGCTTGCTGCTACTTTGAAACATTTCCCAGGCCACGGTGCCACCACCTCTGATACGCATACCGGGGCTGCCGTGTCCTACCGCAGTCTAGCAGAACTGCGGTCCATCGAGTTTCCGTCGTTTCGAGCCGGGATTGCTGCAGGGGCGGAGGTTGTGATGGTGGGACACTTTAGTGTACCTAATTACACAGGGGATGACACACCGGCGAGTCTTTCGGCCAAAGTCATCGAGAACCTCCTTCGCGGCGAATTTGGCTTCCAGGGGCTTGTGATTTCCGATGCGTTAGGTATGGGAGCAATCATCGATGCTTATGGACCAGCGCAAGCAGCTGTCAAAGCTTTCCAAGCCGGCAATGACTTGCTCTTGATGCCCGCCAATTTCCTGAGTGCCTATCAGGCAATGCTTGCAGCGGTGCAAAATGGCACCATTAGTGAACAACGACTTGATGAATCAGTCTTGCGAATTATCGCATTTAAGCTAAAGCATCGCTAGCGCCAAGACGCAAGCTTCGCTTAGGCTGTAGAAAATCTTGTTTCCGTCCGCTCTTCCAGCTGATTCCCACTGCGGCTCGTGTGTTCAGTGTTTGTAGTGATGCAATGGAGGGGCAATCCTTGCGTAGATTGGAGTTTTGGCGGAAGGGACTCTTGTATTCGGTGCGTGTTCGGGGCGATATCCCACAATACGAGTGATTCGTAGGCGGCTAGGTGAGAGATCTAAATAGATAATATGGTAATGTGGTCAGGATCCGTCGCTGTCCATATTTACCATATTACCTAATGCTTGATTTTCGATGAGACAAGTCCCATACGAGGTCTGAAGGATGTTATTTTGGTGTATTATCAGAAAAACAGCCAAAAGATAATTTGTTGTGCGTGGATAAAGACAGATCCTGACCAGCATACGTTATTATGAAAATAAACCGAGCTGAAAACCTCCACATTTCTAGCGATTATAAAGTATCAAGATGGGTAAAAACGATGGATAACTAGTTCAGGTGGACAAAACTCGTCTCGATCCAAGATCGCGACGAGTTTTGGAGGCGAAATGGTGACATAATCCGCTTCGCTATACCCGATCGGGCTGTTTAGGGACCAATTCGAAGAGAATTCTTCAACAGATAATATGTTGAACTCGGATCGAGACAAGTTTTGTCCAGGTAAGTAGTTATATTTCGCTTGTGTGAATCTCGCCAGCGATTACATATGGACACAAACGGTTTTTTCGAGTGGATTGTCTTCCTTTTGTTGTACGATGCCGTGTATTGTACGATGCCGTTCGATATATGGTGTAATTAAAACAGTAACAAACCGCTGCCAAACACGGCATCGTTTTCCACGCCATGTGTGCCAATAAAAAACCAATAAAAAACCAATAAAAAACCAATAAAAACCAAAAACAAACCAAAAAAGCCCCCCACAAAAAAGCCGTTCAAGAATTCTTGAACGGCAGGGATGGGCTATTCTGCCTTCTTCAGGGGAGCCAGCTCGTAGACTTCGTCGGCGGCTTTGGCAACCTCAGGGGAGTGGCTCACGATGATCACGCACTTGTCTTCGTCGTGGGCTAGGTGGGTGAATATGTTCATAATTCCTTCTTGAGTAGCGAGGTCGAGGTTGCCGGTGGGCTCGTCGGCCAGCAGGATTTCGGGATCGTAGGAGAGCGCTCGGGCAATGGCTACCCGCTGCTGCTCGCCACCGGACAACTTCAGAATGCGCCGTTTGGCCAAGCTCGGATCCAGTTCGCCCTTCTGCAAAAGGTCGG
>CAZCLL010000091.1:9494-10370 GCA_964499555.1 uncultured Fastidiosipila sp. | reverse complement strand
AATCCCAGCCTCACCCGTCCCGCCTTCATCGAAGCCGACCTGCAAAGGATGTTCGAAGAAGAGCTCTTTGCCGATTTCGCCGCGTTTTGGCTCATTTTCCATGCCAGCAGGTTTGCCTCCCTTGATGGGAAGCCCGATCATTGCGCCCTTGAAGAGTGGAGGGCCGAAGCCCATGAGGTCGGAGAAAGGGCACTTGCCAATCTGCGCGAAGGCGTAACGCAAGCTCTCCGTGAGTTGGGGAACGGATTCGTTCAGTTCCAGGGAAACACAGAACTGCGGACGGCAATGCGGGACGGAAGCCTCACCCCCATGGAGTTTTATCAGGAGTTGTTGAGGCTCGTTTACCGTTTCATATTCCTGTTCACGGCCGAAGACCGGGACATTCTCCATACGCCTGACAGTAGTGAGGATGGCAAAAGTCTCTACCGGAATGGCTACAGTATCGCCCGCCTGCGGGAGATGGCCTTAAAGCGGCACCACTATGATTTCTACCCCGATTTGTGGGAAGGGTTGCAGGTCACGTTCCGGGGGCTTGCGCAGGGTGCGGATCCGTTGTGTCTTCCTGCACTAGGAGGTCTATTCTCGGCAGAGCAATGTCAACGGCTGGATGTGTCGCTGATCGACAACAATCTTCTGTTGAAAGCCATTTATTCCCTCAGTTTTTTCCGCACCGGGGAAGTGCTCGCGAGGATCAATTATCACGACATGGACACGGAAGAGCTGGGGAGTGTTTACGAGAGTCTGTTGGAGTTGCACCCACAGGTAAATGTGGACGCGATGCCGTGGACATTCTCCTTCGCAGGCGATGATACTGGCGGAGGAGTGAGCGGTTCGGAACGAAAGCTCTCCGGCAGCTACTATACTCCGGACTGCCTG
>CAZCLL010000091.1:9193-9484 GCA_964499555.1 uncultured Fastidiosipila sp. | reverse complement strand
AAGCGCTCTTGATCCCGTCATCACCCGAACGCTTTCTGAAAATCCTCAAGATCCAGCAGGAGCGCTTTTGAGGCTGAAGATCGTGGATCCTGCTTGTGGATCCGGGCATTTTCTCCTTGCTGCCGCCCGTCGTCTTGCATCCGAGCTTGCCCGGTTGGAAGCAGATACCAACCAGCCTGACGAAGCCTTGTATCGTCATTGCATGCGTTTGGTGGTGCAAAAATGCATTTATGGCGTCGACCTGATCCCGATGGCGGTTGAATTATGCAAGACCGCCCTCTGGCTGGAAAC
>CAZCLL010000091.1:8843-9183 GCA_964499555.1 uncultured Fastidiosipila sp. | reverse complement strand
GTCGGTGTCCGTGATCTGAAGGTATTGGACGATGGTATTCCTGACGAGGCTTACAAGCCTCTGTCGGGAGACGAAAAGGAGATTGCCGCCAGTCTCAAGAAAGATAACCGTGCGGCCAAGCAGGGGCAACGAGGGCTTTTTGGAGGTACCTACCATCCCCCGACCCAAATCGACGACAAATTTGAGGAATTGCCTGAAGAAACGTCAGCTGATATCGAGCGTAAAAAGATAGCCTGGAAGGAAGCATTAAAGGCGGGGCAGGCTGAGCGTTTGGCCTGTGATGTTTGGACTGCATCTTTCTTCGCTTCCAAAACAGCAGCCAACCGTTCGCGGGTTCCCC
>CAZCLL010000091.1:8269-8833 GCA_964499555.1 uncultured Fastidiosipila sp. | reverse complement strand
GAAGACGTGGAGCACGCGATCAATGGCCAGCAAGTTACATCCAGTATAGTGGATTCGGCGAATGAGTTGGCCGCAAAATACCGGTTCTTCCATTGGCCTCTGGAATTCCCGAAGGCGTTTTCAAAGGGTGGATTTGATGTTGTGCTGGGAAATCCACCGTGGGAGGTGTCACAACTCTCGGAGGAGGAATACTTCTCGGTCTATTCACCCGAAATAGCTAAATTGCCAGGAGCAAGACGAAAAGCTGCCATCCACAGGCTGGCGCAAGAAAATCCTCGTTTGTGGCAACAATACCAAAACGACAAATATGCCTATGATGCTACGAATAACTTTATTCGCGAAAGTGGGCTTTTTATATTAACCGCCTTCGGAAAACTTAATACATATTCCCTTTTTGCGGAAGTTTCATTGAAAATTGTATCCTCAAACGGGAGTGCTGGGATTATTGTTCCCTCAGGCATTGCATCGGATGATAGCAACAAAGTCTATTTTGATGAAGTCACAAGCAAAGGTCGTTTGGCAAGCCTCTTTGACTTCGAAAATAGGGAAGGGATTTTTCAGAGC
>CAZCLL010000091.1:2784-8149 GCA_964499555.1 uncultured Fastidiosipila sp. | reverse complement strand
GCTTCTCAACCCTAACACCAAGACGTGTCCAGTATTTCGCAGTCAAGCGGATGCAGAGGTGACGAAGAATATTTACAAACGTGTGCCAGTGCTCATCAAGGAGGGTAAAGGTAATTCTGGTAATTCTTGGGGCATTACTTTCCGCCAAGGATTGTTCAACATGACCAGCGACAGCCACCTGTTCAGGACATATCAGCAGCTTTCCGCCGATGGCGCCGAGCTGGTGGGGACAATTTGGCATTATCAGAATGGGAGTAGTTACCTGCCGCTTTATGAAGCGAAAATGATTCACCAGTTCGACCACCGCTGGGCTGCGTACGAGGATAATGGCAAGGACTCTCGGGACGTGAGCATGGAGGAGAAGGGAGACCCATCGTATGAACCGTTGCCGAGGTACTGGGTGCCTGAAGAAGATGTGGAAGCGGTTCTAGCGAACAAATGGGAGTCAAAGTGGATCTTGGGATTCAGGGATATCTGCCGCGCAACGGACGAACGCACAGTCATAGCGAGCGTAATACCTCGTGCAGGAGTAGGTAACAACATGCCGTTATTGTTGCTAGACGCAAAAATTTCCTCTCAACAAGCATGTGCATTATTGGGAAACCTTACAGCACTTGCCTTCGATTTCGTTGCAAGACATAAAGTTGGGGGGACACACCTAAACTTCTTCATTGCTAAACAACTTCCTGTTTTGCCTCCAGCTAAATACACCTTGTCAGAGCTGGATTTCATCGTTTCTCGTGTGTTGGAGCTAACCTACACCTCAGAATACCTTCGACAATGGGCAGAAGCTCTTGATTATCAAGGCGACCCATTCCCCTGGAATCCGGAGCGTCGTGCTCAACTCCGAGCGGAGCTTGATGCCTACTATGCGATCCTTTACGGTCTCACCCGTGACGAACTGCGCTATATTCTTGACCCGGCGGATGTGTATGGCGATGACTATCCCAGTGAAACCTTCCGAGTTCTGAAGAACAATGAAATGAGAGAGTTTGGCGAGTATCGCACCAGGCGTTTGGTGCTGGAGGCGTGGGATCGATTGGCTGAATAAATGTACTGTTTTTTGAAGGTAAATAACATACGGCTTGCAATGCTTTAGGCCAATCTTCGGAGGCAGAGATGTCATATTTCACAGAGACACAACTGCTACAGGCTGCCAGCACGGTTTTCCTCAACGAATCAGCGAAGAGGTTAATAAAATCGTCACCAACTTATGCAGAAACTACCATATTTCTTTCCCATAGTCATAAAGACAAGCGACTTGCTGAAGGCTTAAAAAATTATCTCGCCACATTGGGCATAAGCCTATACATAGACTGGCAAGATACGGACATGCCTGAAAGACCCAATAGAGTAACTGCAGACAATTTAAAAAAGCGTATAGCAGAATTGAATATATTTTTAATGCTATGCACTGATAATGCTCTCCAATCACGCTGGGTACCTTGGGAAATTGGCGTTGCAGATTCAATAAAACGAAACGACAAAATACTGATTGCGCCGGTAAAGAACAATTCAGGAGGGTTCTCTGGCAACGAATATCTCCAGCTTTATCCGAGAATTGAATTCGCTGTTGGGAATCAATTAGCAATTTTTGAACCAAACAAAAGTGATGGATATTTAGCAAGAAATTGGTTCCAAGTTTATGGATAAGGATACGATATGTGCGATGAACGTCAGCGAGAAATAGAAAGGTTTGAAAGGAAGTTTTCCCATGAAGTGCGGGAGCATAATGCCGCCATATTTGCAGGAGCCGGACTTTCCGTCGCCGCAGGTCATGTTAACTGGAAAGAACTTTTGCGGGAAGTCGCGGATGAACTTGGCCTTGATGTGAGCAAGGAACATGACCTCGTAACTCTTGCTCAATATCATTACAATGAAATGTCATATAATCGAAGTCGATTGAACCATATTCTTATGGAGGAGTTCAGCAGCAAGTCACGGGTAACCGAGAACCATAAGATACTTGCGCGCCTTCCAATCACAACATATTGGACAACTAATTACGACCGGCTTATTGAAACAGCGCTGAAGGAAGCCCACAAAATTGCGGATGTGAAGTACAAAGTTCCCCACCTGGCTTTGACCAAGCATAAACGCGATGCCGTCGTTTACAAGATGCACGGTGACGTGGAACATCCTGATCAGGCAATCCTGATAAAGGACGATTACGAAAGATATCATCTCACCCATGCCCCCTTTATAAACGCCTTGAGCGGTGATTTGGTGTCAAAGACCTTTCTATTCCTGGGATTTAGCTTCACGGACCCGAATCTGGACTATGTTTTAAGCCGAATACGCATTCATTTCGAAGGGAATCAACGACAGCATTATTGCATTATGAAAACAATTTCAGACAGCGAACCTGACTACGAATACTTGCGTAATAGGCAGCGTCACTTTATCAACGATTTGAAAAGGTTTAACATCAAAACATTGCTTGTGGACGATTATGCTGAAATCACTGTGATTCTTCGACGGATTGAGAGCATTTGTCGTATGGGTACACTTTTTCTTTCGGGGAGTGCCCATGAATACGGAAGCATGGGTGAAAATCGCGCCCTCAATTTTGTCCACGATTTGAGCAAAGAACTCATAAAAGAGGATCTAACCATCGTTTCTGGGTTCGGGCTCGGGATAGGAAGTGCCGTTATAAACGGGACCCTTGAGCAGCTTCAAGAGCAAAACACGCACTCCCTGGAAGAACGTCTTATTTTACGCCCTTTCCCTCAAAAGCAAACCGGCAGTAAATCAATACCGGAATTATGGGACGCTTACCGAAGGGACATGATACCAAATGCTGGAATCGCTTTATTCCTTTTCGGCAATAAAAGAACATCCGAAGGGATTGTAGAGGCTGACGGAGTACGTAAAGAATTTGATATTGCCATCGAGAATGGTCTAAAAGTGATTCCTGTTGGTGCAACAGGCTATATGGCTAAAAGTCTGTGGGACGAAGTTTACTTGGATATTGAACGTTATTTTCCATCGCAACAGGGAAGTATTAAAGAAAGTTTCAGATTAATAGGCGATTCGACAAACAGTGATTCGCAAATTATAGAAGGCATCATGGATATTATTCGAAACATCAAAAGGAGGTAGCCATGGCCAGGAGAGTTTTTTTCAGTTTTCACTACGAACGTGATATTTGGCGTGTTAGTCAGGTGCGTAATAGTTGGGTAACCAAAGATAGAGAAGCCGCTGGATTTTGGGATGCAGCTAAATGGGAAGAAGTAAAGAAAAAAGGTAAAGCAAATGTTGAGAAATGGATCGATGAACAGCTTAATGGGACTTCTGTTACCGTCGTATTGATCGGCTCTGAAACTTCAACGAGTGAATATGTTGGTTATGAAATTCAACAAAGCAGCAATAACAAAAAGGGCATGCTCGGTATTTATATCCACAACATGAAAGACATAAATGGTTACAAGGACTTAAAGGGCAAAAACCCTTTTGACAATTGGCAAAAGACAATTGACGGTAAAGTTAGATTGCTTTCAGAGATTTACCCAACCTATGATTGGGTAAATGATGACGGTTACAATAATTTCGCAAGCTGGGTTGAAGCCGCAGCAAAAGCAGCGGGAAGATAATTCAACCAAATTACCGTTAGCATGCAATACCTTTCATGTCTTCCGGTACTATATCATTTGGAAAGAGGCTGATGATTTTGACAGGAATTCCGGTGAATAACAAGTTCTCATAATTATTAATAAAACCACTAGGAGCGCTTTACATGGGCTTTCTCAGGAGAATGTTAGGCGGCGCAGGTGTGCCGACCGGTCCACAGCTACCTGAAGCGGCGGAGGAGCCATATCCGCCGGGACATGCACTCTGCGATGACTATGTAGTACGGGCAAGGCTTGGCCAAGGCGGTATGGGAGAAGTGTATCTTGTTGAGAACTTGTGCACGGGCGATCTGCGCGCTGCAAAGGTCATGCGCGGTCGCTCAACTGCCAGCACTTCTGACCTTGCAGGATTCAGGCAAGAGGCCTTATCGTTGCTCAACATGGGAACCCACCCCTTCATAGTTCAGCTTCACGACTTGCGGGAACAAGGCAGGGACACCGTTTTGTTGATGGAGTACGTGGCGCCTACGGCTGGATGTATCAGCGTTAGGGATTACGTCTGCCGTACCCAAGATTATTCCGACAAGATACTTGGGACTTGGGCTGTTCAGTTCTGTGTGGGCATGGAACATGCTATTAGCAACGGCATTGCGGTCCACCGTGACATTAAGCCCGACAACCTTTTGGTAGATTCCGGAGCATTCCTGAAGATCAGCGACTTTGGATTGGCTTTAGTCGCCAGTCACTACCCAACAATCCTGGGGGAGACTTCTGGTCGGTTTCAGAAATTACAACTCCTTCAATCTGTCGACGGTCGGTCCACTTGTGGAACGCCTGGCTACATAGCTCCCGAGTTGATGACAGGGGGCGCCGCATCGCCACGGAGCGACATATTCAGTTTTGGGGTAACACTCTGGCAAATGGCTGCTCGCAAAATGGAAATGCCTTATGACGTTACATTTGGGGGTGACGTGATGGCGTACCAACATGAGGTACTTGCCAAGGCACTTGCATACAGGGTCAGAAGAATCGAATCTCCCTTCTTTGAGATTATTCACCGCTGTCTCGCCCCTGAACCGATGCAGCGCTATTCGGACTTCCCTGCCTTGCGCGCAGCAATCAAAGATGCCATGAAAAGGGCGGATCTCGGGGTAATGGATTTTATCGTTGCGTCCGGCTTCCGTGGGTCCTTTGAAGACTACCTCAATCGTGGCCGAGCATATCTGGTCTTGGGTAGACATAATAGGGCTCATCGTATTCTTGACGAGGCTGTCCGGGTAAGACCCGATTCTTCAACTGCTCTTTGTGCGCGAGCTGAGGCTCTTCTCCGCCTTGGTGATATAAAAGGCTCGATACGTGATTATCAGGCTGCGCATTGCCTAGATCCAGAAGCAGATGCACCGTTGACAGGCGTGGCGTTGACCCTGCTGGAAAGCGATGGGGTCGACGAGGCGATCACGGAACTCGAAAAGGTACTTGCCCGTCATCCAGGAAACCTCGAAGCGAAACTTCTCAAGGCCAGAGCGTTAAGTGCAAAAAGGGATACAAGAGCCGCGTTGACCCTCATCGATCAAGTACTGGCCTCCACCCCTGAGCACGCCGACGCTCACGAATACCGTGGTCGCATCTTATGGACGCAGGGTAACCTGCAGGAGGCATCGAAGTCCTTCAATCGGTCAATTCGTGTGGATCCGTTTCGTCTATCAGCTCACCTAGCTCTCGCCGCCTTATGGACGGCTGGGGGCAACAAAGCTGCAGCTGATTACAGAGCTTTCGCAAAATACGGCAAAAGATAT
>CAZCLL010000091.1:2196-2774 GCA_964499555.1 uncultured Fastidiosipila sp. | reverse complement strand
AGCTGATGCTAAGTATGTACATGTCCAACAGCTTTTCAAACGGAACACTGAAGTGTTGAACGAGATCGCCTCCCACATGGCCGAACATGGTCATGGCAATGAGGCAATCGAGCTCTTCGCTGCCCTAGCAGAGATGGAGCCTACCTCCCGGTCAAACATGCTTGTCAATATGGGGAACGCCTATCTGCGCCTTGACAACGTGGCTTCTGCTCTCAAATCGCTCCAAGCTGCCATAAAGGTTGACCCGAATAACGCGCTAGCCTTTCGTAGATTGGGGGACTTTGAGGACGAACACGGCACAGCCGAGAAGGCGGCTGTGAACTTCGCGCTCGCATGTGAGCTTGATCCGGATAACCCATCCCACCATGCTTGTGCGGGTACGGCTTATCTGCGTCTGCAGGAATATGAGCGAGCCGCCTTTCATTTGCGAAAGTCCTTGGAGATATTCCCCAAGAGCTAATGTTCTTGAGATTTCATCGCGTAGAAGCTTGTCTTCATTGACTCCCATTAGGCTAATGTCTGGCGGTCGCTCAATTACCACGTCATCCATTTTCCGTAGTTCCCAAACTGCTCCTGGG
>CAZCLL010000091.1:433-2186 GCA_964499555.1 uncultured Fastidiosipila sp. | reverse complement strand
GATATTCCCCAATCAACCGCAAATGCATTACAACCTCGCTGCAGCGAATGTCTACCAAGGGTTGGCAGAAGAGGCAGTTGACGAACTTGCGATAGCGGCTGGACTCGACCCACACTATGTGCGCGCTTGGTATCTAAAGGCACAGATCGAAATTCAACTCTGTCGTGTTGACGATGCGGCCATCTCGGTCAGACATGCTCTCGGCAGCCCCTCGTCGCTTACACCTGAAGAGGTTCGTATGATCCACGCTTTCGCACAGGAGCATAATCTGACCATCTGAACGAAAGTGGTGTAGGTTCGAAGTTCCAAAAGATCGATATTGAGCAAGAAATGGAAGAGCCCGCCGGCAGGTATCTGCCATGGAGAAGTATGTTCGCATAAATAGCAAATACACGTACGGGTGATTATCAATGGCCGAAACAAAAGACAAGTTTTCCGCTGCAGAACAGGCGCTAGGCTACCTCTACCAGGTCCGATTCGCCCTCCTGCAAATGGTGCAAATGCCGGAAGATGCAATTTGTTTCATCGAGAAGGACGACGATCTTGATTTTTCAGACCCAGCTGAAGGACAACTCCTCGCTTCGCTCAAACATAAGGCATGCGGTGACCGCCTGACTGATCTGAGTCCCGACTTCTGGAAATCAGTCCGGATCTGGCTTTCTCGTTTCAAAGGTAGCGGGCACACAGGTGCCATTCCCACATTCTTCCTCTTCACCACGGGAACCGTTGCAGAGGGCTCTCTTCTTGAGAACTTCCTCCCTGGCAAAACAAAACCGCATGATATTGCCGACAGGGTCGATGCTGCGCTCGATTCTACACAGTCCAAGACACTCCTAAACATCAAAAGCCTATTTGACCAACTTAATAGCAGCGAGAAGTATGAATTCTTGTCGCGCATAGCTATCTTTGACAATCAGATACGTATTGAGGACATTCCAACTGCTGTTATGGACCGAATGCGCACCGTACGCCCCGCTTTCCGACCGCATGTATATGAGAAATTCGAAGGCTGGTGGGTTAACATCGCAGTCGACCTTATGACCGGTAAACGGACCGAACCCGCTCACGGCTGGGAGATCTCTGAAAAGCTTGCTGCCATCGCAGACCAATATAAGGCCGACAATCTGCCAATCGATTTCTCCTGTCGAGGGCCATGGTAATTTTCCACTTTAGGCGGGGTGGGGCCAAAGTTATTTGCCACCCCCTGGGCCAACTTTATTTGCCAGTTTAGGCGAGAGCGGGGCCAAGCAAATTTTCCACTTCCGATTTTTCTGGGGGAGCAACCCGCATGCCGCTATCCTGCACGGAATCAATTTCCTGCCAGGAGCAGACATGTCACGAAGGAGCATCCCCATGATCGAAGTAGCCGAAGTTGTCTATCACTGGCAAAAAGGCCAGAGCAAAACCCAAATTGCCAAGAGTCTCGGCATCTCGCGGCCGACCGTCAGAAAGTACCTCAAAATTGCCGAAGAAGCCGGGCTTACCCGGGAAGCTGATGCAACCGCGACAGCCAAGGTCGTGGATGCACTCGATAAAGCGCTGAACCCGTCCCCTGCCAATGAAGGAGCGGTGCAACAGGCCTTGGCCGTCTACGATGAGAACATCAAGACATGGCTTTCCGAGCCGGACATGACCGCCAAGCAGATCTGGCGTCTGATCAATGAACTGGGCAACAGTTTCAGCTACACCAGCGTGAAACGCTATGTCCGGAAGCTCAGCCCGGACATGTCGCGCCAGGTAACGATACGGCTGG
>CAZCLL010000091.1:0-423 GCA_964499555.1 uncultured Fastidiosipila sp. | reverse complement strand
ACCCCGGCGGGCGAGCAGGCCCAGGTTGACTTCGGCCAGGTAACGCTTACCTTCGGCGAAATCAGAAAGCGTGTCTGGGCCTTTATCATGACCCTCGCTTTCAGCCGTCACCGCTTCGTGCGGTTCGTGGAACGGCAGGACACGGCGACCTGGCTTGACTGCCACATCCGGGCCTTCGAATTTTTTGGCGGTGTTCCCCGGACTGTTTTGCTCGACAACCTGAAAGCCGGAGTGGTGAAACCGGATCTGTACGATCCCACTCTCAACCGGGCCTACGGGGAACTGGAACGCCACTACGACTTTGTCGCCGATCCCGCCAAAGTCAGGACGCCGGAACACAAGGGTAAGGTGGAACGCAGCGTCCCGGTCGTCCGGCAGCAGCTTGTGGCGGGGCGGCAGTATCTGGACCTGGCCGACGCCAAC
>CAZCLL010000090.1:10277-10489 GCA_964499555.1 uncultured Fastidiosipila sp. | reverse complement strand
CCGCCGCCAACACCAGCAGCACCGCCGCCAACACCAGCAGCGCCGCCGCCAACACCATCAGCAACACCACCACCCAGCGTCACCACTTCGTTGTGGTGGTGGAAGGTCAGGCCGGGGCCGTCGAGCAAGGTGTAGGTGGCCTCGGCCTCGCGAATCCGCAAGGAGATCAAGTTACCCTTGTAGGTGATGCGGAAATCGTAGCCGCTCCACGC
>CAZCLL010000090.1:0-10267 GCA_964499555.1 uncultured Fastidiosipila sp. | reverse complement strand
ATTGGCCAGATGGAGGCCATCGGCGGTGTTGCCGTGGGTGTTGTCGAGGTCGAGGCGGGCGGTCTCCATGAAGTAATCGAAGGCTTTGGCCGACTTACCGAGCCAATTCGCCATGATCGAGTGGGCGGAGGCGGAGAGGGAAGAGTCGTGCGTCGTGAAAAGCTCGTAGTAATCGAAGGATTTCTTGCGCTCCTCGTAAGTGAACCAATCGGGCCGGAGGTACTCCGCCAGCAGCATGTCCGCCTGTTTGCTGACCCGATGCCGATAAATCACGAGTGGATGGTAGTGCAGGAGGAGCGGGTACTTAGCCGGATCCGCGCCGAGGAAATCCCAAGGCTCGCGCTCCGCATAGCTGTCGTCCTGGAGCGGGATGCCGAGCGAATCCGAGTAGGGGAAGTACATCGTGGAGGCCGCGAGTTTCAGCGTGCTCACCACTTCCGCGAGGTCGTAGCCTAAGTGTTCCAGCAGCTTGTCCAAGCGTTGTTTGTCCAAAGCCGCCAGTTTGGCCAAAGCCCCCGCCGCCGCTTCCATCGTGAGTTTGGCTACGAGGTTGGTGTAGTAATTGTTGTTGACAGCGACCGTGTACTCATCGGGCCCGGTCACGGCATTCAAGGTGAAACCCCGATCCGGATCCTGCCAGCCCATGTCCAGATAGAAAACGGCGGTTTCTAAAAGGATTTCCAAGCCCATATCCCAAAGGAAATCGGTGTCATCGGTGGCTTCTAGGTACTTTTGGACTGCCAAAGCCACATCGCCATTAATATGGAACTGGGCTGTGCCGGCCAAGAAATAGCCGGAGCACTCACGGCCGGAAATCGTGCGCCAGGGGAAGAGGGCCCCGCGCTTATGGCCCATCAAGAGGGCGCGTTCACGAGCCTGATCCAGAATGGAGTAACGGTATTCCAGAAGCTTCTTGGCAATGTCCGGCATGCTGTAGAGGAAGAAAGGGAACATGTACATTTCTGTATCCCAGAAGTAATGGCCCTCGTACCCTTCGCCTGAGAGGCCTTTGGCCGGAATGGAGGTCTTGCCGTCACGACCGGCCCCTTGGAGGAGGTGGAAGGAACTGAAATTTGGACCTTGTTGTAAGGTCAGGTCACCGCGAAGGGATATCTGTGCATGATTCCAGAAATTGTCCAGATATTCTTGCTGCTCGTGGCGCAAAACATCATAGCCTTCTTCACGAGCGGCAAGTACCGCTCGGCGCGCCAATCCAACGAGCGCCGAGGCCTCTTCGGATCTTGAATCGTAGAAGGCAATATACTTCTCGAGCTCAATTGTTTCCATGGGCTCGACGGTCATTTGGTAATGGAAACTGGCGCGATTTGCCGCCAAAGATTCGTCCACGTCATTGGCAACGGGCGCAGAAACCAATTCGGCATTGCTGCGATGGGAAACCCCAACGACATAGGCCAAACCAGACGAAACTGTCCGTTGCCCTAGTGTCAAAATCTCTGTCCCCTCATCTGCTTCGCGGTGCCAGGTCGTCAAGGTCGGCTCGTGCGAACCTCTGGGCAGGCGCGGGTCGTCGCCGCCATGTTTGTTCGCTGAATTGCCGTCAATGGTCGAAGTGAGTTCGATGACCGCACTTTGTTGGCCTAGAACCGTGACGCGGTAGACCAAGCAAGCGATGTGGGTTTTCGGGAAGGAAACCAAACGCCTCGAATCGATACGGACTTGCTTTCCTGATGAACTGGTCCAGATGAGCTTTCGCTCCAGCTGACCATAGCTCATTGCTAAATCCCGCTCAAAAGAGGACAATTGCCCTTTGGCCGCTGCCTCATCAATATCAAAAACCTCGCCATCCACCCGCAGACATATCGGCAGCGGGTCGGCAATGTTCTGCATCGTCTCGGCTGTATCCGCGAAACCATAAGCACTCTCGCCGTATTCAATGGGTGACGTCTCATAAAAGCCATTTAAAAAGGTTCCGCGAATGCCATCGGGTTTGGGCCGGGAAGCGGCAACCAATGGCTTGTCTTCGTGCGCGCCTCGGATCCCGATATAGCCATTGCCAAGCGCGAAAATGGACGCATATTGTGCGGTCTCGGAAGGATCAAAGTCGCTTTGGATAATCTTCCAGGGATGAACTTCGCTCGCAGTCCGATCGCTAAGCTGGCGATTGCCGGCTGTGCGCTCGTTGGCTGCTCCGCCGCTTGCACCGCCTGGCTGCGTGGCATTTCCTGTATTTTCCTTAGTCATGCTAGCCTCTTTCTATCCTAAATCAAGTCAATGCTTAGCCTTTTACTATACTTGTCGATTCATTCTATCCGTCTTTATAACGATTCGTTTGATTACCTATTCGTATTCGAGTCGATTAGCCCTTAACTGCTCCGGCCATGATGCCGCCAACAATCCAACGCTGCGCCACAAGGTAGAACAAGATCACCGGGATGATGGTCATCACCAAGCCGGCCAAAGCCAGATTCCACTGAATGTTAAACTCCCCGAAGAAGTAGAAGGTCGACAGCGGAATGGTTCTCAGTTCAGGTCTCTGCGTAAGGACGAGAGACGGCAATAGGTAATCGTTCCAGTAGTTAATAATATTCAGGATAGCAACCGTAACCGTAATCGGCAAGAGGTTCGGGAAAACGATTCGCCAGAAGGTTTGGAAGGTCGACGCACCGTCAATGCGAGCGCTCTCTTCCATCGAAATCGGCACATTCTTTACCGCCCCCGTATAGAGGAAAACCGACAGCGCGAGCCCGAAACCCACATTAAAGAAAATCAGGCCATAGTGCGTGCCCACCATCGAAAAGCCAATGGACGGAATCCGCCAGCGCGTAAAGTATTGCACGAGCGGCAACATCACCGATTGGAAGGGGATCAAGATGGTGGAGATAAACATGAAGTAGAGCATGTTGGCTGGTTTTGTGTTGCGACGCGCAATCGCCCACGCGGCCATCGACGCCACGATTACGATAATCACGACCGACACGCCTACCACGAACGCCGAATTCTTCAGGGCATTCCAATAATCCATCTTCTGCGCAGCTTCCTGATAATATTGGAAGCTCCAGGTCTCCGGTAGACCCAGTTGGTCCGTGAAGATTTGGCCTCTGTCCTTAAACGAGTTGATGATCATGATGTAGATCGGGCCAAAGACGAAGAGCGCCAGAACCCACGCCAGAATGCTGAGCGGAACACTTGTCTGGTTGATTTTGCTTCTTCTTTTGTGTTTTACGGAAAGGCTCATAGCTGGACCTCCTTGCGACGGGTCGCCATGACTTGGCCCATGGTAATGACCATGATGACCAGGAAGAAGACGATGGCTTTTGCCTGCGCTTCTGCGGAATCGCGATAGCGGAAGGCGGAGTTATAAATATTCATCGCCACCATCTCGGTCTTGCCGGCGGGGTTACCGTTGGTGAGGGAGACATTGGTGTCGTACTGCTTCATGGCATTCGACATTGTGACGAAGAGATTGATTGTAAAGGAAGGGATCATCAAGGGGATCGTGATTTTCGTGAGGCGATGCCAGCTGTTTGCGCCATCAATGGCTGCGGCTTCCATCACGTCGCCAGAAATAGCTTGGATTCCGGCAATGTAGATGACCATGACATAACCGGCTTGTTGCCAAACGCCGACCAGGACTAAGGCCAAGAAGGCGGAGGTTTCTTCATTCAGCCAATTGAAGAAGAGGTTTTGGAGATTCGTGACCATCCCAATTTGGACGAACAGGCGGCTAAAAATAAATCGCCAAATGAAGCCCAGAATCAGGCCGCCGATCAGGTTCGGCATCAGGAAAGTCGAGCGCAGGGCATTAGCGCCTTTGACGCGCGAAGTGACTAGGAGCGCTAGGGCGAAGCCGATCACATTGACTAAGATCAGCATCAGGAAGGCGTATTTAAACGAGAAGAGAAACGCATCAAGGAATTTCCGGTCTCGAAAGGCTTCTATATAGTTTGCCCAGCCGACAAACTGTGAGCCTTCAAATTGCAGGCCGCCCCAATCGGTAAAGGAGTAGACCACACCCATGATAAAAGGGATGACCACCACATTAATAAAGGCAAAAAGAGCCGGCAGGATGAAGAGGAAATAGGCAATGTTTTGTCTGGTTTTTGGTTTCATAAGCATATCCCATCTGTCGGATGACTAAGCATCCACGTAGTACACGAACGTACGTGTATAAAGAAAACCGGTCAGGTGCCAGCAGGCACCTGCCGGTTGGGCGGTCGGTTGCTTTGGCCGGGAGGGTATCAGCCTGACCTCCCGGCGAGACGAAGAGGTAACTAGTTGGCGAGATCGACCCAGACGGTGTTCAGCTGCTCTAAGAGATCGGCTGAAGTGCCACCTGCGTAGTATTCTTGCATGAGTCTGGCGCCATCGATGTCGATACCGGTCGGGAAGACGGAGTTGTAGGCCCAGGCAACGGTTTCGTTCTCAGAGACGAATTCGGCAACAGACTGGGAGAGGCCACCAGCAGGGGCTTTTACATTCTGATAAGCCGGAATGAAGTCTAAGAGGTCAGCGCTGTGGGTCTGGCCGTCGTCCGAAGTGATGAGCCAGTCGAGGAAGGTCTTCGCGGCTTCCTGCTGCTCAGCGGAGGAACGGTTGTTGATGCGCCAAGCGGTCGCAGGCCCTACGGCCAAGCCGGTGTTACCCTCGAGCGGATACGGCAGGAACGCGTAGTCGAAGGCGACATCATTGTCCTGGAGGACGGATTGCGCCCAGTTACCCTGATGGATCATGGCGTATTGGCCTTGGCCAAAGCCGGCGACCTGCTCATCGTACGAGGCCTGCCCTTTATTCGTGTAGTCGCGAATTAGGTCTAAGGCATCGGCCCAAGCCTGGACGGAGGGGATGTCAGCGAGTTTCTGCTCGCCGGAATTGACTTTCGCAATTTCTGCTTGGTAATCATCAGCCAGAGCGATCGCCCAGTTGAAGAAGTGAACGAAAATGAAGTAGTTCTCCTGTGCGAAACCAATCGGGGAGACGACGCCGTCCACAGCAGAAAGGGTTTCCAAAGCGGCCACAAACGAAGGAATGTCGGTCAAGGATGCCGGATCAATCCCAGCGTCATTAAACATATCGACGTTGTAGATGAAACCATAGCCTTCGACGGCACTTGGCAAGCCAACGATTTCGCCGGCGTCGTTTGTGAAGTCGGGCTTCAGGCCTTCGGAAAGGATCTTCGCGGCTTCTGTGTCGTCAAGCGAGAGGAAATAATCTTCGAAACTTACGCTATCCACGCCGGCGATCGAGAAAATGGTCGGTGCGTTGGCCGGATCGGCCGCGAAGTTCGACTGGAGCACGGTAGCGTAGTTGTCACCGGAAGTGCCGAGCAAGGTGACTTCAATGTTCTCATGTTTCGCATTGAAGTCATCGACGACAGTCTGCATACGTTCTTGAATTTCGGTCTTGGACTGCATCAGGGTGATTGTGACTTTTTCACCCGGCTCCCCAGTAGGCGGATCCGTCGGATCGGCACCGGCGCTTGTGGTCTGGCCCGGCTCTGTTCCGTCAGTTCCGGGCGCAGTGGTCGTCGTGTTACCCCCGCACGCGGCGAGGAGAACGGCCAATGCGCTCACACCAGCCAGCAGTTTCATAGCTGTCTTTTTCATTACAATGCCTCCTTATAGCATAATCTAAATCGATGTAGACAAGTCATCAGGAACTTGTCTCTTTGCTGATGCTTCTATCATATGTGCATTGTGAAGCAAAACTTACATGGTCTTAAGGTTTCTTTAGTGGATTTCATAAAGATCAGCCGAATCACAGACTTTTCTGTATAATTTTCTTGTGCTAGGTGGCGATAGTCTGGTGGCCAAAGCCGCCTCCAGCCACCCTCCCCCTACCAGCCAGTACGCGAGCGTTTGCGCAGTAAACACAGAAACCACTACAGAAAACACTACAGGAAGCCACCACAGAAACCACCACAGAAGCTACTACAGAAACCAGCAGATCGGATGACCCCTATGACAAATAGCCACGAAGCCAATCGCCAAGGAGATCCAAGCGGCAACGACAAGCCGACTAAGAAGCCAGCCCCGAGCGGGCGGGCCAAACTTCATACTGACCTTGAGCGCTACCTCATCGAGGAGCGGCTGAAGAATCACAGAAATGATTACCTACACCCCTCGTATGAGCTCGAGCAGCAACTTCTCGCCGCCATTCACGAGGGCCGGGATATTGAAGCTGTCTCGCTTCTCGACAAAATCAATGCCATCGACCGTGCGGACCTATCGACCGATCCTATACGCTCGCTCAAAAATTCCCTCATCGGCTCCGCCACCATTTTCACCCGCGCGGCCATTCGTGGCGGCGTCGATGCCGAGACCGCATTCATGTTGAGCGATCTCTTCATTCGCCAAGTCGAAAAGGTCTCTAGTCGCCAACAAGCCGAAAGCTTAGAATATGATATGCTCATCGCCTTCATCGACGCCGTCAAAAATTCCAAAACCATCCAAGATGAAGAAGATTATTCGCCCGTCATCACCCGTGTCCGCCAGTACATTCGCCAGAATGTGAACCAGCAGATTTCTTTGGCCGACGCGGCCGCCTCTGTCAACGTCCACCCCAACTACCTCTCCACGCTCTTCACGAAGGAGTGCGGCCTCTCCCTCATGGCCTACTACGACAAGGAGCGCGTGACCGCCATTTCTCAGCACCTGCGCCTCTCCGACGAGCCTTTAGCCGACATCGCGATGAACTTTTCCTTCCATTCCTTCTCGCATTTTTCCTCCTATTTCAAACGCCACACCGGCATGTCGCCCCGGGAGTATCGCAAGGAATTTCGGGAGTACTAGCGTGAGGCGGCTTTGGCCAAAGCCGCAGACAGACAAGAAAAACGCCCTGACGAGCAGGGCGTTTTCTGCGTTACTTCGAGGGCTCAACCGAACAAACTGAAGAGCAAGAAGAGCTCGGATGCGATACTGGCCACCAGCGACACCACGGTAATCTGGGTGTTGATGGAGGGGCCAGCGGTGTCCTTGAAGGGGTCACCAACGGTGTCGCCAATGACCGCAGCATGGTGGGCATCGGAGCCCTTGCCGCCGAAATTGCCGGCTTCGATGTACTTCTTGGCATTGTCCCAAAGGCCGCCCGAGTTGGACATAAAGAGCGCCAAAAGAAGGCCCGCCACGATGTTCCCGGTCAAGAAGCCGCCGATGGCATTGACGCCGCCGATGAAGCCCACCAGGAGCGTGGCCAGAATGACCATAATGCCCGCCGGAACCAGCTCATGGAGCGCGCCCGTCGTCGCAATATCAATACACTTATCGGAATCCGGTTCGACGCCGGGCTTACCTTCGCGAAGCCCCGGAATCTCGTCAAACTGCCGCCTAATCTCCGAAACCATACGGTCGGCATTGCGGTTCACACCGTTCATCAGCATGGCCGAGAATACCGCTGGAATAGCCGCACCGACGAGGAGACCGAAGAAGACCAATGGATTCATAATATCGAATTCTTCGATGAAACGGCGGCCTGCTCCGACCAGCCCATGTTCGCCGGCCGCCACATTGACTTCGGTCATAAAAGTACCGAGCAAAGCGATGACTGTAAGGCCGGCGGCGCCGATGGAGAAGCCTTTTGTGATGGCCTTGACCGTGTTGCCGGCGGAGTCGAGCGAGTCGGTTCTCTCAAGCGCTTCTTCACCTAGGTCTGCCATTTCCACGAGGCCTCGGGCGTTGTCAACAATGGGGCCATAGGCGTCGTTGGCGATGGTGGTGCCGACGATTGACAGCATGCCGACGGCCGCCATAGCGATGCCATAGAGCGCAAATTCCGGATTGTAGGATTCGGCGAGTTTGTACGAAGCCAGCGCGGCCGCGCCTACGCCAATCAAAGCCGGGAAGACCGAAAGCAAGCCATAGGAGATGCCGCCAATAATGGTAAAGGCGGGGCCTTGCTGGCTTAATTCGGCGACTTTTCTCACCGGAAATTTGTCGTCATTGGTAAAATAATCTGAGGTGATCCCGATTAGAATGCCTGCGGCCAAGCCAATCATGGAGGTGCCCCAGAGTTTCAGATCAAATTTGGCAATGATGGACACGATGAGGGTGAGCGCAACGAAGATGCCACCCGTTACGTAGGTGGACATGTTGAGGGCGTGGGTGGGATCTTCTCTTTTGCCCATTTTGGCGGTTCCTACGCCGACGATGGAGGAAATCAAGCCCAAAGCCGCGAAGACAAAGACCATCAAGGCCGGCAAGCCATTTTTGCCGCCCAAAGCCAAGCCAATCGACAGCGCGGCCACCATAGCGGCCACATTGGAATCAAAAAGGTCCGCGCCCATACCGGCGACGTCACCAACATTGTCGCCAACGTTGTCTGCGATAACGGCCGGATTTCTGGGGTCGTCCTCAGGAATATCTAATTCAACTTTGCCAACGAGATCGGCTGAAATATCTGCCGTCTTGGTGAAGATGCCGCCGCCGGCTTTGGCAAAAAGTGCCAGCGTGGAGGCCCCGAAACTGAAGCCTAGGAGCGCAGAACTATCGCCTACGATCCAGAAAATGAGCGCGACGCCCAAAAGGCTCGCTCCCACCACGGCCATGCCCATAACGGCGCCGCCGCGATAGCCCGCGAGGAAGGATTTGCCCAAACTTGTTTGGGCGGCCTCTGCCGACCGGGCATTCGCCTGCGTGGCCACAAGGACACCAATTTTCCCGGCCAAAGCCGAAAACACCGTCCCCGCAATATAGGATATGGCCATACCCAGATTCCGCTGCCAATCCCCCTGCCAAATTGGCCTTGGCAAGAAGAGAATGATCAGAATGGTGACCACAACGGTAAAGATTCCCAAAAGCCGATATTCTCGGCTCAAGAATGTGTTTGCGCCACTTGCGATCTTTTCCCGGATTCTTTTGACTGTCGGGCTCTGGACCGGTATGGCAACAACCCAGCGATACAGCCAAAAGGCGAAAGCAAAGGCTGCGATGGCTATCACGATTGCAATAACCATGACGACGTTGACATCGGTGAACATAGTAACCTCCTTAGTATTGGGCCATTAAGAAATCTGGTTTCCTGAGCGGGTGGGGTTGGGGGGGAGGGGTTTAGGGTTTAGGGTTTAGGGTTTAGGGTTTAGGGTTTAGGGTTTAGGGATTAGGGGGGTGGTTTGTGGTTGTGGTTTGTTGTTTGTGGTTGTTGTTGTTGTTGTTGCTGTGGTTTCTGTAGTTGTCTTTGTATTGGTTTGGCGTTGCTTGCATTTCGGCGTTTTGCTTCCAGTTTGGGCTTCTGGTTCGACATATAGTATTTGCGTCGAAATGGGTTTGGGTGGGTAGTGCTGTTTCTGTTGTGTTTTTGCTGCGTTTTGATAGTAGTTATTTGGTGTTTGTTACTGTTGATAATCTGTTCTGTCCCTGTTCCGCGTTCCGTTCAGAAAAACCCTTTGTCATTAATTATCTAAGATTTTACTTATTTCATCAACCAACAATATGCTAAATTTTCAAGTCTGTTCTGAACAAAATGACCAAATTCAGTAGTTGGACAAGCTTTGCTCAGCAAATCTGCAGAAGTTACTATATTATTAAGAATTTCTATCTGGTTGTGCTTTGAAGTTGCGGAGGAGAAGGAGCGCTACACGCGACGTCTTGCTGTCTGAGCTTCGTTTTTCCTAGAGGGCGAGCGAGTTGGGAGGAAGGTACGCTACACGCAACGTATAGTTTCTATTGTTAATCTTTCCTAGGGGGCGAGCGAGCTGAGAGGAAGGAACGCTACACGCGACGTATTGTTTTTATTGTTAGTCTTTCCTAGAGGGCGAGCGAGTTGGGAGGAAGGTACGCTACACGCGACGTATTGTTGTCTGTGCTTTGTTTTTCCTAGAGGGCTAGCGAGTAGAAATGGCGATAGGGCAATGGAAATGTTGTCGATTAAAGAAATTCGGTAAAGCCTTTATCCTGCAGATGATACCCAATATATTACACTGGTCAGGATCTGCATGAATCCAAGATTAACATATTATAGATTGCCTGCCTCCCCTAGAAAACCCCTAAAATCGTCTCGATCGGAGCATTTTCAATAGACTTTGCGACTGATTTTGTGACTTAACTCATCGTAAGTTTGGATTGCTGCGGATCCTGACCACTTTAACTTGTTATATTTGAATTATTCAAACCTTGTTGTTTAAAATGGGAATCAAAATCTTTATATTCATCTGAAAATATCATGACATTGTTTGTAGGCTATGGATATTCGTTGATAAATACACCGAATTTATGAATATAGTAAGTTACACTGGGCCGATTCTATCGTTGTGCTGTGCTCGATTGTAAGCGTCAAATCTAGCCCCGTCTACGGGCATTTTCTCTCGCAGAAATTG
>CAZCLL010000089.1:0-10644 GCA_964499555.1 uncultured Fastidiosipila sp. | reverse complement strand
GAGCTCTGCTGATTTGCGCTCTTCCCGCAGCGCATTGGCCAGATCCAATTCTCCTCCATCTTTCCTTGTGCGAACCGGCTATCTGTGATCAAATAATATATGAGAATTTCGAGCAATTAATCTATCATTGTAGATTTAATAGCATGAAATTATTGGTGACCGAGTCCGTTGTCTGGTCTAAATCCCCACTTGCTTCGCAGTTCCCACATGTGGTGCAGAGCCTCAACGGCTTCATCATACTTCCTAGAGCCGACCTTTCCGCACATGGGAATGCCGTCTACCCGGAAGATGGTGGTTCTCTTTTTGGCCTCGGCCTCGCTCATGGGCTTGCCCAGGTTGACCTTCTTATCTAGTAGAATACCGACTTGGTCCTTTATGGCATAGACGTTTCCGTCCTTGCCCATCTCGGTCCTGGCCAGCATATCGAACTGCATGCCGTTCTCTTCCAGCCTCAGGGAGTGGCCGTGCACAGTGCAGCCCCTCATGGAACAGAGGGCGACATCGGTCATCTCGCTATCGTACTGGGCCTTGGTGTAATCCTCAATATCTCTCTCCCTGGCCTCGATGATCTGCCTTCCGGAAAGGGTGCCTGGGTCGCAGCCCTTGCAGTTGATTGCCGCCCAATATGATCTCCAGTAGGGGATGGAGGGAGCGAAGTACATGGAGTCTGTCCACTGGGAGTACCTAACGCGGTCACCAGCTGCCGCGCCTGCCGTGGGCTCGACGATCTGCCTAATGGGGCAGTCGGGCTCGCCTATCTCTATGAGTGGTGGATGGGTGCTTGAATAGTCGGCACCGGGAGCCCTGTGGCCCATGATCGCTACAACATCAGCCTCGGGTATATCTCTGAGCTTCTCGAAGTTGCCGGACATGTGCTTTCTTCTGTTGATGCCAACAGAGGTGCTTCCGGGATAGAATTGGGGCCTATATTCGGTGGTACTTGCAGCCCTTAAGGCTTCTTTTAATGCTTGAGCTACACGTGGCCGCTTGACGATCTTGCGAATGGGCGAACAATCGATTATTAGTTTTCCTTTCTGACGCTGCTGGTCCTCCAAACGGCTGGCATACCGCAGGCCAAGCACTTTCCACGTCGTATTGAAGCACGGTGCACCAGCTGCGCCCGGTCCGATAATGCCAGTGGGGTTGCTAAAGGTCAATATATTATCGTCTTGCGTGGGCAGCTTGTAGAGGGAGAGGCACTCCACTTGTATAGGACGGCCCTTATAATGGCCCAGAACAAAAAACGGCTCGTCGGCCTGGAAGTCGTGATCTGGCTCCAAATCAAGCCAGCCTCGGAGGACACCTTCGCCTGGCACCAGATCGCTGCCTGGGGTGCCCTCAAGGCGCACCATTGTGAACTCGCTCCCATTTGCATCTGGATCTAATTCGTAGTCGACAAGCCAGTCTTCGGCCAGGGTATGGACGGTACCTTCTTTGACAGCAACGCCGTCTTGTTTGTGTTGGTAATCAAATCGAAAGCGGATGGCTCCAGGGCGTGCGGAGACATCTTTTCCATCTTTATCTATAATGACGAATGCTGCTGTCAGCAAGAGATTGGGTGCTACAAGGAACCCTGTTGCCATGCTCTCTCTAGTCTCTACCCGGCATACAGCCCGCGCTGCCTCTCGCATGCGCTCCGCCCAATTGTAGACCATTTCTGGTCTTACTAAGGCACCCTCACCGGATCGTATCGTGCCTGGTGGGGGATCTATAGACGGGTCTCTCTGCTTGAAAGTTGCAAGGTCACTTGATATAGCGGGCTCCTCTTCCCGTGCGCCTGGAATAGGAACTTCATCGGGCTGCGGACTAGCCTCCTGCAAACCTATCAAGAGTTCCGCTAGGACGGGCTTTGCTTCTTTCGGCGCACGCTCTAGCGCTGCGCTGATGAGGTCTTCCATGCGATCGTTATCCTCTGCCCATTCCACCAGGTTGTATAGAACATCCATGTAGAGCTCTGCTTCGGCAATCTGCTCCAGGTCCATGTGAAGCATGTCAGCCACCATTCCTGCCAAAGCCTGACGGTTATCGAAGATGGTGAAGAGTGCGGTGCGTACTTCGTCGAAGAGCTCGCCTGTCAGGCGACGCCCCCGCGTGGAAGGAGCCTTGCTTTTCAAGATCTGGACTATTGCCCTCACGACATCGGGTGTGGGGGTGAATTGACGGGCCAAGGACTGCAACGCTGCCAGCAATGCTTCGACGCTCTTGGATTCTACGAAAGCCAGCCAGGAACGACGAAGGTCTATATCCTGAGTGATGCCCAACGCGCTAGCCAGGGGTCCCGCCTCATTAACATTGTCGCCGGCAAGCTGCAGATCCCAGGCAGCAAGGGCTGAGGCGAGTGCCTGCTGCTCGGACTCATCCAGGGCTTCTACCCTATGGATCAGCGAGAGTACCCTTCCAAGAATCTCAGGGTGAGCGACGCCCACCTCTTCGATGAAGCTCAGGATAAGATCAGGGCGCTGGCGCAATCCGACATAGACTGTCTTATCGAACTTCTCCAATGCCTTGGCCTCAAGGTCGCTTGCGCTCATGGCAACGCTGGCTGGCGCCATTCTCTTCAGACGGAGCCGTTGCACGCAGATTTCGAACGCGAGCATGTCTTGCGTGCTTGCGTCTAGTGGCATTTCGAGGGACTCGGCAGCGGAGAGCATTTCCGCTGCCTGCTCGAAGTGCCCCAGTTTCTCGTCGACTCGCGCCGCAAGCAGGAGAAGATCCAGAAGAACTGGATTATTATTGCTCCGCGTAGCCCACAAGATCCCCTCCTTGGCCGTTCGTCGAGCCTCGGGCCAGCGCTCAAGCTGTTCTAGGATCTGGGCCTCAAGTCTGAATAGGGTGCTTTGCGGAGTACGTTCCTCGCGCTCAGCCAGTACTCGCAGAGCGTCTTCCTTCTTGCCCAGGCTCACCAGGTCCTTTGCGCGCTGCTTAGCATAGCGCTCCCACTCGGCGATGCCGGCTTCATCCCAGACATACTGGTCGCCTGTTCCCCCCACCCGCCCGGCCAGGTAATGCCGTAAATTGAAAGGCACTTCCTCGACTGCAGCGCGAAGGTATGGCTCGACACCCTCTATCCAACGTTCGTCTATCTCGTCAGTGGGCTTTCCGAGCTGGAGCATATGGTAGATCTCCTCGGCGCGATTCTTGGCACCAGGTTTGTTTTTGTAGTAGCTCACGGCGAGACTATCGATCTGAAGCGCCTTGAAAGGTTCGTCTTGCCGGAGTAACTCAAGCATCATGCGCCTGATATCTGAACGATGCACCAAAGCGCCGTCTTCCTGCTTGACAAGAGAAACTTCACGAGCAAGCTCATCAAATAGCTCTCTCGCAGTTTCCTCGTCAGGAACCTCGATGCCACATGGCTGTGCCAGCACTTTGAGAATTAGATCGGGCGTCACCCGTCGTAATACGAGGCCGGGATGTGCTATGGCTTTGACCCTATTATCATCGCCGTGGATATGGCTGAGAATGCGCTTATAGAGCTGGCCTTGTATCAGTTTCTCTGCTACACCCAGCGACTGCAGGTAGGCGGTCAGGTCGTCGACATCACTTGGCTTCACTTCCTCTCGGAGTACCACTGCAGCCGCAAGTCTAAGGCTGAGGGGATTTCCTTTCACCTGTCTGACGATCGCCGCGGCAAGCCTTGAGTCGGCTACGCCCTGCAAAGCCAAGTAATCCATGGCAGCCTTATCGTCAAAGGGGGGAAGCGGCAGCTCCTGCAATTCGACCGACTTCTTGCCTACGCGCGGGGCAGTCACTGCGGCCCGGCCTGCCACGACTGGACGCAGACCTGGGATACGCATAGCTAGCTCGTCCAAGAACTCCCATATTTCGTTAACAAAATCCTGGCTTAGGTACTGCACTTCTTCGAAAGTGTCAAGGACAAAGAGCAGTGGCCTGTCGAACAGACCCCACTTGTAGAAAAGCTCCGCGAATTCTGCGATGAATCCAGAACGACTTTCCCACGCCGTGGTAAAGATGCTCCTCGCCTCAGCACTGCGAAAATGTTCGCTTACGCGCCTTCCGTCTTTCGTTTCTACCAATCGATAATTTTCCTTGTGCTCCGCTAGAAAGCGTAATATGCGTTTGCGCAAGTTCTCTGCTTGTTTTTCGAAAATTGTAGACTGGACGCCTAACTGGCCGATGGCTTCTGCGAGCAGGGTGAGAGGCTCCTCCGGCAGCAATTCGGAACGGTCTAAATCCAAGTAGACGAACGGCAGCCTGCTGCCTGGATGGAGCTCGGTGGCATGGTCTAGGATGAACTTGGACAGCAAGGCAGATTTGCCCATGCCCCCTGCCGCGTAGATCAACAGAGGTTTCAGGGATGTTTTGCCCGGTGTCGCCGGCACAGGCAGCCGGACAAAGTCTTCTAGCCGCTTAATCTGCTCCTGTCGATCAAAAAAGTTCTTGCCGGCCAGGTATCTAAATGGGGCTAACAGTTCCGTCCTTGCATATGCTTGCTGCACTTTTGCTCGGTCAGCTAGATCAGGGAGGATGTCTCCCAACCATTCGATAACCTGGAGCATGGCCGCAAGCTCTTCCTGGCTCAGCTCTTCAAGATTTAAAGGTTCCCCACTTATGCAGCGCTCCAACATGGCCTGCAAAGGGTCGGCAGAGCGTGCGGTATTGGCGGACAATGCCATGTGCAGTGCCTCCGGGGTGCCCAATCGGTGCAGGATCTCCTTACGAGCACCGGTGCTCAGAATCCAGCGGGAAAGTCCCTCTCGGCCAGGTACTATGCGTGAGTTGGCCAGCAAAGGAGTCCTAGCTTGGGAGGTGGCAGTGGGAAAGTCGCCTACCGGGAGAAGCTCGGCTGGATTGAAGTAAGAAAGAACTGCGGCAGCTTGCAGATATGCCCATTGTTCAGAAGAAAGACCGGTGCCAAATAGTGTGGCTGTCTCCTCACGAACGAGCTCTTCCGCCCCAGATTTTAGCAGTTGTAGAACCGATTCCTTGGTCAGCGGAGGCTCGCTCATGCGGGCACCTCCTTTGAGCCAAAGACTTTCTCATGCGCATGAACTACCTCATTCCTGACCTGTTCCATGTAGTGTCCAGAATCGGAGGAGGTAGTCTGGTCCAGAATCAACTGAGCAAGCGTATCCAGGGCATCTTCTGTCGAAGCTCTACCATAGAGCTTGGACAAATTTCGGAAGAACTCGACCAGATCAAGCTTTGAGACAGGATTGATCCTGATTGGCTCCACGCTCTCCAGTGCGTCCAGCGGCAGTCGTTCGAGGCCACCACAGTCGAGCAGCACTAAACGTAACCGCGGATCCTTTTGGTGGATCACCTTCACCATACGGTTGATCAGCGCTTGCATATCACTCCGAATATTTATCTCGCGCAGGCCGTCGATCACAATCCACCATGTCTCATTCTTCTTTACAGCTTCCTCAGTCAGCCATTCGATAAGGAGTCTAACCCATCGGGCTTCCTGGGCCTCCTGAAGAGGCAAGCGAGACGTGTCGGCGCCGAAGCTGCTGGCGACGCTTCTGATGAGTTCGCATGCCTTATAATCGGGCAGGTATTCGTCTGCCAGGTCGATATAGCAGAACTTGAGTGATGGGAGCTGCTTTGAAAGGAAATTGAGATATTCTCTGATGTATGTCTTGCCAGTTCCCGTGTTGCCATCGACCAGCAACACCCGTCTCTCCCCAAGAGGGTTATGAAGCTTCCTGACAGCCTCGCGAATCGGTTCGCGGTCGATGAATGGAAAACGACAGCCCTCACGGAGGAAGTGAGCGCTGAAAGGATCTTCTCTAGCTGCTAGTACAGCTGGAGCAAGCTCGGCTTTAATCTTCTTCACAAAATCGTTCAGATCTTGTCGTTCAGGGCGATCTGCGACGGCTGCGTCGAGTAGATTGAGCAACCATCCCTCCATCTTGGCCTTCTTAATGATCTCCATTAGCATTGTCGTGAATTCCTGGTGCGTATCCGTAAGGTCCTCCAGGCGTTTATTGAGCTTGATCGAGAGCATTATCTCCAGAGAATTGGGATCATAGGCGCTGTGGAGTTCATTGTGAATCTGTTGAATCTGATTAGGGGTAGGTTCCATGCTCACCTCCCGCGATAACCAGCGCGGTTGGCACAATCTCAGCTTTGATCTTCTTCACAAAATCGTTCAGATCTTGTCGTTCAGGGCGATCTGCCACGGCTGCGTCGAGTAGATTGAGCAACCATCCCTCCTCTGTGGCCTTCCTAACTACCTCCCATAGTATTGTAAGGAAATTCTGGTGTATGTCCGTGAGGTCCTCCAGGCGTCTATTGAGCTTGATTGAGAGCATTAGCACCAAAGAATTAGGATCATAAGCACTGAGGAGTGCGCTATGAATCTGCTCAAGCTGCTCAGGGGGCATTTTCATGCTAGCCATGGCGGACGCAATCACAAATTTTATCTTCTTCACAAAATCGTTCAGATCATGTCGTTCAGGGCGATCTGCGACGGCCGCGTCGAGTAAGCTAAGCAACCATCCCTCTTCCGTAGCCTTCTTAACGACCGCCATTAGTATTGTCGGGAAATCCTGGTGCATGTCCGTGAGGTCCTCCAGGCGTTTATTGAGCTTGATTGAGAGCAATAGCTCCAGAGAATTAAGACCATATGCGCTGCGGAGTGCGCTATGAATCTGCTCAAGCTGCTCAGGGGGCATTTTCATGCTAGCAATGCCGGACGCAATCACAAATTTGAACTTCTTCACAAAATCGTTCAGATCTTGTCGTTCAGGGCGATCTGCGACGGCGGCGTCGAGTAAGGCAATCAACCATCCCTCTTCCGTAGCCTTCTTAACGACTGCCATTAGTATTGTCGGGAAATCCTGGTGCATGTCCGCGAGGTCCTCCAGGCGTTTGCCCATCTTGATTGATAGCATTAGCTTTAGAGAATTAAGATCATATGCGCTGCGGAGCGTGCTGTGAATCTGCTCAAGCTGCAAAGCGGTCGGTTTCATGCTAGTCTCCAGATATTTACTCAGTTAAAAGGCTGGTTCAGCTCACCTGCCTTGCCATGCTGGCTCAGGAGTTCGAAGATCTTATCGAAGGGTATGCCCTCATTCCATGTTGGCGTAACCTTGGAGGGATCGCCGCTGTGATGCAGAGCCACTAGGTTCCAGTCGTGATCAAAGCAGGGAGAGCCGGAGGAGCCACGCTCGGTATTGGTGCGATAGCACACGCGTGTCCGCTCTTTATTGATCTTTAGAATGGATTGAGTATCCAGGGCCAGCTTGAGCGGCTCTCCTTTGGGGTGTTGCACTATGTACAGCGCTGAGCCTGGAGCGAAATCGTGCGGTTTTGCCGGGATTGTAAGCCAGCCCCGGGAGGGTACATTCATGCCCATCTGTAGGGTGCCCACCGGCTTTTTGCCTGGATTCCCCTCCACCCGAAGCAGGGCATAGTCTAGCTCAGTTGCGGCAGGAGATTGGTCCGTGGGAGGGCTTTGCATGATATCGAGTGTGCTGTAGGGACTGCTGTCCACCAACCAGCCGTCCTCATTAGCCAATTGGTAAACTACGCCCGGGTTGATGGTCATGCCGTCAGCAAGGCGCTTGAAATCAAAGCGCAGGCTAATACTTGCTGGCTTTAAGCCGCCCTCGCCCTTAATGACCGGTTCGACTACATGGTAGTTAGTTATAACCAGGTCCGGCCCCAACAAGAAACCTGTCCCTGTCGGCTTGTTGCCGATCTCGACCATGCAGGTCCTGACCTCAACCTCGCCCAGACGCTCGCGCCATGCGGTGATGTCAAGCATGGAGATGTTGCTCACCATTTTTTGCAGCGTCCCAGCATCTGGCAAGCCGTCCGGCATCATCCCAATGGCCTGCCCTAGGATCTGCAGCTCGGCATTGCCCGGATTATACTCGCGGGCCGCCTGCATCAGCTTCAGAGCCCAGCCTTCTTGTTGGGCTTTGGTGATCAACTCGAAGACTATTTGCTTCTTACCAATATTCAACGAAGCGTAGTTTTCGAGGTCTTTGCTAAGCCGAAACTTCAACATTTGTTGCAGCTCTGGCACCCCGAATGCATCGAGCAATGCAGCGCTAAACTGCTCCAATTGTTCGCCTGTTAGACCCATGTTATCCCTCTTGTAGCGTTTGCTTAGAGAACTATATCCCCCGGATCGCCAATGGCCACCGCCTGAGGTGCGCTCTCCAACGGAGGCCTCAACGGGTCGTATTCTCGCAATTTCCCGAAATCCAGGTCCGTGAGTGCTTCAATATGTGCCACTGGTACCTGATAGGTCTTGTAGGGGCCGAATACGAACGCCTCCAGATCTGCAATCAGATCGCGCTGGCTCTGCAGATAGGCGGTAGCCGAGAGTATGCCATCGGTTTTTACAATAGTCACTACCTTCCAGAACTCGGCTGGAATTGCAAACCTGTCCAGGTAGACCTTATCGTTGTCACGAAAGACCGGTCCTGTGAAGACCGTGACCATACGACCATGCACTTTTGCATTGTTAAGAATATAGTTTTCGAGATCGAGCCACGTCTTTTGATTCAAATCTTTATGTTGGGGCGAGCAATTGGTGAAGTGGAAGGTATCCTCGTTCGCTTCCTTGGCCTCATCCCCCCATGCCGGATCAAGCCGGCGGACGAGGTGGCCCCGGTCGAGATCAGGATGCTTGTATACTTCGGGGTCCATCTGATACTTCCGCTCGATGCGCGGATCGAAATACCAGACGTCCCGATCTCTCGGCAGCTCTTTGATATGCTTGCCGTCGATGTTAACTGCAGTGAAGAGCGCTAATGTTCGTGATTTGCTCATAATCACTGAGAAATGAATATATTTCAGCTCGGATCCGCCACCGTCCTTAAGCAATACGATATCCTTAACACGCTTCGCTGTGGGCGTTGGAAGTTCTACAGGCACTCCTAGGAACTTAGGATCATAGCCTTTGCTAGCAAAGTACCATTCTGGACTTAGCTCGGTAATTTCTAACATAGTCTCTTCCAAGGTATCATCCTCATCTGATCACTATCTGGACCGTTTCGTCTTCATCTCCAGAGCTCGTTAGCGTCAACTCCCCCTGTTGATGGAAAGGCCCGTGGGCACGGAACGTAAATCTTCCCGGTGGCAGCTGCACCTTCACAATGCCTTGCGCATCTGAAATCAGTGCGATTTCGGGAAACGGGACAGTGCTTCGCGTGACGGCTACAGTCGCATCACTCACAGGTTTCCCGCTCTTATCTACGATACGAATGCGAGTCGGGGCTTCGCTCAAGGTGCACTCGGCCAGCCGCCGTCCTCCTCGACCCACTTTCGGATCTGTTCGAGAACCTCGGGGATGATTCGCGGCGCTGAGTTAGCCTCTAATCCTGCCGGTGAGCCTCCAACACCATAAGCATGAATTCCGATCGCGATCGGGGGCGAATTGTCTGTCTCGTGAATCCACACCGGCGCGCCACTCTGTCCGCGGAAAGTGTCCAGATCATAGAAGACACGCCGGTCGGTGACACGCAGCACTCGGTTCTTGTGGTGGTATTGCTCCGTCCCCCTGCCTCGATCACCGGGGTATCCGGAAACGTTCACGAGATAACCTTCGAGCTCTGCAGGAGAAAGCGCTCCCACAGCGAACCATCCGACGCGCTCGCCGAGGGGCTCGTTAAGGTGAATGCAGCCTATGTCGAAGTCGGGGTCTTTGTTATTCACCCACCGATCTACGGATGCAAATTTTTGGCTCGCTACAGTTCCATAAGGGAATTCTGGCCCATTGCGCCCGGGGCTTATCTCTATCCTTGAGGCCCACCCTCCAAAGAGCCGGGTGTCAAAAACACAATGACCAGCTGTTATGATCGTTTTAGGCCCAATAAACCAACCGGTGCCTAGGGCACCTGATCCGCTTGTCCCACTCATATACAGCGCGCAGACCATGCGCCAGGGTGCTAGATCCGTGTCGAGGATGCGCATACGTTCATCGATTCCGACGATGGATTCCAGCGCACCGTGACCTGCCGCTCTGGGCAAAGGTTCGCTCTTGCCCTTGACAGCAAGAAACTTCAACGATCGAGATTGCTCGCTCTTCACACCCAGGTTTCCGGGAGTGGTGATGCTGGGAATTTCTGATTCGACTATACTCATAGATTCGAGCTCTGATAATTGGGGCTCTGGTTTAGATACTGAAGCAATTTGAATCATTTTATCTCCCTAATGAAAATTGTATTTAACACTTATAATCGTTTCTATCTTCTGATATGCGATTGGCAGCATACCAGAGGATTTCGATTAGCTCCAAGCTGTTGGTTTCCATTACAGAACTCTTTTCGCATTTCAACGCTTTTGCTCCGAGTTTAGCCTGACATTTGCCCGAGGATATCTGATAAAATCTCTGGAAAGTTCTAATAACGGGAGATCGCCTCCGCCACCCCCCGACACATGAGAAAGATGGCAACATGGGCCGGCAGCTCTTCCCGACCCTCGGCCAGATTGTAAGCTTCCCCCTTCATCTCCGTCCGAAAGGGCTTGGTAATCTGCACCGGAATGGGCTCATCTCCGAATACCAGGGCGTCGTGAAGGGGATCGAATTCCTCCAGATCGCCGAGGGAAAGCGGAGTCACCCTCAGCCCGGAGCCGCCATGCAGGCTGCCGGGACAGCGGATCAGCCTGCGCACGTCTGCCGTCACCGGTTCGTCCGTCTTGCCCCGCTCCGAGTCCAGATCA
>CAZCLL010000088.1:8432-10730 GCA_964499555.1 uncultured Fastidiosipila sp. | reverse complement strand
TGCGGCCAATTGAGGAGAAATGTTTTGTCATGATTGAACGTGCCGTCTTTGGTGCCGCCTCGCATACCGGTCTGGTCAGAGGCAACAACGAAGACGAATATCTTTTTTTGCGCTCCCCTGACCAGCGTTTTGTTCTGCTGATTCTGGCAGACGGCATGGGCGGGCACCAGGGCGGCGAGGACGCGAGTCAAATCGCGGTGGCCCAGGCCAGCCGTGTTATTGATGAGCGTTTTCGTGAAGATATGAAGGATGACGAAATCTTAGATTTGATTGATTATGCCGCAGAAACTGCCAATATTAATGTGGAATTAGAGTCGCGCCAATCCCCCGAAAAATATGGGATGGGTACGACCTTTACTTGTGGAATTATCGCCCGTCAGAAATTATTCATGGGGCATGTCGGCGATACAAGGATCTATCTTTTACGACAAGATCGCTTACACCAGCTGACCATCGATCACACGTATGTACAAACCCTAGTAGACCGGGGGGATGTCAGCCCCCAAGAGGCAGCAACCCATCCGAAACGAAATATCTTGACCCGTGCCTTAGGGGTGCCAGAGAAACTGGAAGTGGATCTGGCGATCTATAAACTGAAGGCCCAAGATAAATTACTCTTTTGCAGTGACGGTCTTTATGACTGTGTAAATCCCGCTGAAATCAGCAGAATCTTAAGCCAAGCACCAGATGTCAACACTTGCGTTTCGCAATTGATTGAAGCCACCTTACATCGCGGTGCACCTGACAACGTGACGGTTCTCGTTGGTTTCTTGTAATGGAGGAGAGACATGATTATTAAAGAAGGGATGATCTTGAATCATCGCTACAAAATAGACTCCTTGGCAGGCCAAGGCGGCATGGCCAGAGTCTATAAGGCCATCGACCTTCAAAGCGGTCACACGATTGCGATCAAGGCGTTGAAGGATGAACTCAGTGATGACGCAGAGTTTGTCCGCCGTTTTGACCTGGAAGCTAGGTCAGCTGCGAGTTTATCACACCCGAATATCGTCCGTGTGTATGGTGTTGGGGAAGATAAGGGCATGCGCTACATCGCCCAAGAGTATATTGAAGGACACAGCCTGAAAGAGGAGATTGCAGAGCGCGGGCGTCTGGATTGGCGTGTAGCTACACCGATTGCGATTCAGATTGCTTTGGCTTTGGAACATGCACATGACCGCGGCATTATCCACCGAGACATCAAGCCGGCCAATATCTTGATGACGACCGATGGTGTAGCCATGGTCACGGACTTCGGGATTGCGCATGCGGTGAACTCGAATACGGTCACTTCGACCGGCGGGAATGCCTTGGGTTCGGTCCACTATTTTTCTCCAGAACAGGCAAAGGGTTCCAAGGTAAGCAATAAAACCGATATCTATTCTTTGGGCATTGTCATGTATGAGATGGTGACGGGGAAAATTCCTTTTGACGGTGATTCTTCTGTTGCGGTAGCTGTGAAGCAACTCCAAGAAGCACCGATCCGTCCTAAGGATCTGGTGCCTTCCATCCCGCAAGGCTTTGAAGACATTATCTTGCGTTGTATGCAGAAATCAGCGGATCTCCGTTATGAAAGTGCCAGACAGCTTATTGATGATCTGGATTCCTTTATGATTAATCCCAATGGTCGCTATGGGATTATGCAAAGACCGCTTGTCGATAGCGGCAGTACAACGAAACCATTGCCCAAAGTTACGGTGGACAAAGCTGACACCTATGGCAAGGTCTTGAACCTCGAAAAAGATATTGAAAAACGCCGGACTTCCCGTGTGCGCGATACGATTTTAGCTACCGTGGTGATCCTCATCGGTGTGGCGGCTCTGGTGATCGGAATTAATTATTTAGTAGGTCAAATTGGTGACAATATCTCGATCACGACGAGGGCAGAAACCCGCTTCCAAATCACAGACTATACGAATATGCGCTTCGATGAAGTGGCGGCCATGCTCACGGCGGAAGGGATTAACTATACCCGAGTCGATGCCCACCATGAACGCTACGCACCCGGAACGATTATAGAACAGAATATTCCAAACGGAACTTCGGTTGACCCGGAAAGCACTTTCCTTGACGGAAATGAACTGATTTTAACCGTTTCAATTGGGAGCGAGTATGTGGTGATCCCGGACTTGTCCGGCTACACGGCAGCGGAAGCGTCTGCTCTTTTGGCAAGCGATACGTACGGCTTGACGGTAGGGGAGATTCAAGCCTACAGCTTCACCGTCGGCGCGGGACAAATCATCTCGGTCAGTCCCCAGCCGCAATCTACGGTGAAACGAGGCTCTCGCGTGGATCTCACGG
>CAZCLL010000088.1:6050-8322 GCA_964499555.1 uncultured Fastidiosipila sp. | reverse complement strand
AAGAAGCCAATCTTTATGTTATCCGGATGGATCCTTCCCCAGGAACGACAAATGCTGGACGCATTACGCTCTATGCCGGAACCTATACAGAGGCTTTCCCACCGCCGCCAACCACGCCGGCACCAACCGAAGCGCCTACAGAACCACCGGTTGAGGAGCCTACCGATCCTGTCGAAGAACCAACATCGGATCCTGAACCGGAGCCGGAGCCGGAGCCGGTTGACCCGCCGACGGAAGGCTAAGGCATGGCAGAGCTTCTGACGAAAAATGATCAAGCCCTTAGCC
The DNA here is from genome assembly GCA_964499555.1 of uncultured Fastidiosipila sp. Taxonomy (GTDB): domain Bacteria; phylum Bacillota; class Clostridia; order Saccharofermentanales; family Fastidiosipilaceae; genus JAAYZH01. The sequence continues at coordinate 8,037 of CAZCLL010000088.1, read as the reverse complement.
CCGAAGGGGTCTGGCGCCTTGTTCGTGGTGTGGGTGGAAACTATTGGGCCAGAAATCAAGCGGGCGTGGTCTATCAAGTGCAAGCCAGAGGGGTCTTCCGAGATTTGGGAATTAAACCGATTCCCGGTGACCTGATCCACTGTGAAGCCACGTTTGATGAGCTGATCCCCTTGCGTATGACGGAGATCTTGGAGCGGAAGAACGAACTGCCGCGTCCGCCTTTGTCCAACCTAGAAGCACTCTGGCTCATCATCCCCCTGGCGGAACCAGAGCCTGACCTCTGGATGCTCGACAAAATGTTAGTGATCGCAGCAGACCGAGACATTCCGGTGCGCATCATTTTTACCAAAGATGATCTCGTTGAGGAGAGCCCCGTCCCGGATATTTACGAGAGGATCGGCTATCCGGTGAATGTCTCGTCTCTTGAGAATCAAGCGTTGATCGACGCCCTTCGCCTCGATATTGGTTCGGGTTTAGTCGCGCTTGCCGGGCCCTCAGGAGCCGGGAAATCAACCATGCTCAACCGGATACTTGGCGGAGACTACATGGAAACGGGGAAGATCTCGCAGAAATTGGGGCGAGGGAAGCAGACGACGAGGCACGCAGAACTTTTCCCCCTAGGCGAGGGCTACCTAGCTGATACGCCGGGCTTCAGTTCCCTGGATCTGGGCCAGGCGGGTGTTACGGAAGAAGTGCTCGTCAGAAGCTATCCTGAGATCTGGCAAAGGCAAAATGACTGCCGCTTCCTCAGTTGTAAACATTTGACGGAACCGGATTGCCAAGTGAGGCTTGATGAGACGATTGACCCCGGCAGGCTTTTGCGTTACCAGACCTTCCGCATGCAAGTGGAAGGGTACAGGGATTATGAAAGGAAACAGGATAAATGAAGTCTTCTGTTCAGATCGATACGTTACAAAAGGTTGTCGCCCCTTCGATTCTCGCTGCGGATCCTATGCGTTTAGCAGAAGAAATTGCTACGATCGGCGAGGCCAGTCCGATTCTTCATGTCGATATCATGGATTCGTATTATGTTCCAAATATGCATGGTGGTCCTGATCTAGTGAAAGCACTAGCCATGCACACGGATAAGATTTTGGATGTTCATTTGATGGTTGAGAGACCAGAACGGGTTTTAGACCAGTACCTTGCCGCCGGCCCGTCCATCTTGACCATTCACCAAGAGGCGACCTATCACCCACTTCGTTGGCTCTCGTACATTCGCCTAGCCGGTGTCTTAGCCGGTATCAGCCTCAATCCCGGCACGAACTTGCAGGTCTTGGAAGAACTCTTGCCAGAGGTCGATCTGGTCCTCTTAATGACCGTAAATCCCGGTTTTGGTGGCCAGAAGTTTATTCCCGGAAGCCTAGCTCGGATCAAACGTTGCCGCGAAAAGCTCGACGCCACAGGATCTGCTATTCTGCTGGAAGCCGATGGCGGTCTAGGCCCTGAGAATGCTTCTGCGGCATGGGAGGCAGGCCTGAACATTATGGTTGCCGGTAGCTCGGTCTTCGGTGTTTCAGACAGAGCGTCGCGCATTGCCGAACTTCTCGGCGACTCATGAGTAGCCGGCCCAAATGTGCGGCCATCTTCCTCAGCGGTTCCTTCGAGCTTCCACTAGCTCCCAGCGACTGGCTTCTTTCTTTTGCCACGATTATCGCCGCGGATGGCGGTCTAGACCACCTCTGGGACCTCGGCGTCCTGCCAGACCTGCTCTTGGGCGATATGGATTCGGTGTCGCCTGAGGCCTTCGCATGGGCACAAAACTCCGGTCTCCAGCCAGAAATTTACCCCAGAAGCAAGGATTGGACCGACGGCGAGCTTGTGATTCGTCGCGCGCTAGAGACGGATCCGGATGAGATTTGGCTTTTCGGCGTGCTAGGGGAGACGAGGCCCGATCATTTTCTCGGAAATATTCACTTCACACTGGCCAGGCTGCGAGAGACCGCCGTGCCCTTCTATCTCACAGATGGACGAAGTCTCATCTGTC
>CAZCLL010000088.1:0-5966 GCA_964499555.1 uncultured Fastidiosipila sp. | reverse complement strand
GCCCTCTGAACAAGCAATTTGCACCTAAAGAACTTTTTGCCCTGTTTGCCGCGGATTGTCCCTTTACGAAGCTCCGTATTTCCCTCATCCCAGTTACCGATGTAAAGCGTGTCACAACCGACGGGCTCTTGTACCCCTTGAACGAAGAAAACCTCCCCGCCGGCAGCACCAGAGCCATCAGTAATGAGCTCTTCCGTACAAACACCAACGAGGAGGCTTCCGAATCTTTTCACTTAGCCTTCGCCGAAGGGGATCTCTTACTTGTCTTCGCAATCGAGGCTTGATTGTATTCGAAACGCTTAGTTCTCGTTCCGAATGCTCTCCATCACCGCCACAAAGGCCTCTTCGCTGCGGTCAATCATCGCATCCGGTACAGCATACGACAGGCGCACGTAGCCCGGTTTCCCGAATCCTGTCGCCCCCACAAGCAGAATCCGGTGTTCTGCGCATCGTGCGACGAAATCCTGCTCACTGATTCCTTCCGGAACTTGCGGGAAGAGATAGAAGGCGCCATCAGGCTTCTGGCAGCTGATTCCGGCTTTGGCAAAAATAGCCAGTATCTTATCTCTACGTTTCTGATAATTCTCGACCGAAATTGGCAGTTCTAGACTTCTCGTCACCACGCGTTGCCACAGGGCCGGCGCATTGACGAAGCCCAACGTGCGGTTATAAAACGTCAGTGCTTGGCAAAGATCGTCATAGTCTGCGGTCTGCTTCGCCACACACGCATAGCCGATCCGCTCGCCCGGCAGCGCATAAGATTTCGACCAAGAGAAAGCCACAATCGCGTTCGGGATGTAGCGCATGACCGCCGGTACCTCCACGTGATCGTAGGTAATATCGCGGTAGGGTTCATCGGAGATTACGTAAATTGTCGATTCTTGTTTGGCCAAAACCGCCTGCAGCTGCTGATACGTTTCCGCAGAGTACACGACGCCACTCGGGTTATTGGGGGAGTTTACGATGATCGCCTTTGAGCGTTCGGTAATCGCTCGTTCAATCGCTGCGATATCCGGCTGGAAATTGTCTAGGCAGTCCACTTGCACGGCGACCGCGCCGGCAAGACGAATGTACTGCGTGTATTCCGTAAAGAAGGGGGAGATGATGATCACTTCATCGCCCGGATCCACCAAGCTTCGTAAGATGATGGCCAAAGCCCCCGCCGCACCCACCGTCATGATGACGCCAGCTGCTTCAATGGCTTGACCCGATCGTTTGCTCTCGTAGTTCGCAACGGCTTCTCTGGCCTCGGGGTAGCCGGCATTGGCCATGTAGGCGTGAAGTCCTTTCTTTTCAGACTTGGCGTCTTGGACTAAATTCTCGATGATCTCTTGAGGCGGTTCCTGGTCTGGATTCCCCAGACTGAAGTCATATACATTTTCTGCGCCGTAAATCGCCGCTAAACGTTTTCCTTCTTCAAACATCTTTCTAATCTGTGAACTGCCGCCCAGTTGCTTCTTCGCTTCTCTGGAAATCATATGTGCCTCCGAAATTTTTGATCACGTTTGTAATCAAGTATACCAGCGTTTCTTCTTTTGTCTTTCCTGCCTTCTCGGATTCTGTTAAGATCAAGTTAGTTATTTACACTTTTTTCGACATCATAGAATAGGAGACTTTAGCCAATGGATTTCCAGCTTTATCAGCAAGGTTATGCTTTTGACTCGTACCGCCATTTTGGTGCTCATCCCAGCCAGAATGGCACAGTCTTCCGGACGCACGCTCCCTCCGCCCGAAATGTCAGTCTGATCGGCGAATTTTCGGACTGGAATGAGCTGCCTATGCAAGTGGAAAACGGGGTCTGGAGCCTCTATGTAGAAGAGGCCAAGCCTGGCATGATGTACAAGTACAGAATCCATGGCGCAGACGGCAGAACCGTTGACCATGCCGATCCTTATGGTTTCTTCGCCGAACTTCGCCCGAAAACCGCTTCCATCATCTTTGATCACAGCACCTATGCATTCCAAGATGACGAATGGCTCTCTACACGTGAGCGGAATTTCGACAAGCCTGTCTCCATCTATGAGATGCACCTGGGTTCCTGGCGGACCAAAGTCCACGAATTGGGCGAAGCTACGGAAGACGGAACGGTCATCTTGGAGGAAGAAGACAACTACCTGACCTATCGTGAGCTGGCGGCGCCTTTGGCCGACTACATCACGGAGATGGGCTTCACGCATGTGGAGTTCATGCCGCTCATGGAACACCCCCTGGACAACTCCTGGGGCTACCAACCCACTGGCTTTTTCTCGCCGACTTCCCGCTACGGCACACCGGACGACCTGAAATACCTCGTGGACACCCTGCACCAACGCGGCATCGGCGTCATCATGGATTTCGTCCCGGTGCACTTTGCGGTGAATGATTTCGGTCTGGCGCATTACGATGGGACGGCCTTTTATGAGTATCCGCACCCGGATGTTGGCTACAGTGAATGGGGGAGCCACAACTTTATGCATTCGAAGGGGGAAGTGTCCTCCTTCCTGATGTCCTCCGCCGCGTACTGGCTTGATGTCTTTCACATGGATGGCCTGCGTTTCGATGCGGTGAGCCGCTTGATTTATTGGCAAGGTGACGAGAACCGAGGCTTCATTGACCATTCGATCAACTTCATGAAGAGCTTGAATGCCGGCCTCCATCAGTTCTTCCCCGGGGTCATGTTAATCGCCGAAGACTCAACCGATTATCCCTTGGTCACGACCGGCACGGACCAGGGCGGCTTGGATTTCGATTATAAATGGGATATGGGCTGGATGCATGACACCTTGGATTTCTTCAAGACCGCTCCGTGGCTCCGCGTGAATTACTACAATAAGATTAGTTTCTCGATGATGTACTACTACAACGAGAATTACATGATCACCCTCTCGCATGATGAAGTTGTCCATGGGAAAGCGACGATTGCACAGAAAATGTGGGGGCCTTACGAAGAGAAGTTCCCACAGCTACGTTCGCTCTATCTCTATATGTTTGCACATCCGGGGAAGAAGACCAATTTCATGGGCAATGAGATTGGCCAGCTTAGAGAGTGGGATGAGAAACGGGAACAAGATTGGGATATGCTGAAATACCCCATCCACCATGCCTTCCAGCATTATTTTGCCGATCTAAACCGGATGTATACGTCTTGGCCGCAGCTTTATGAAGGGGATTTCAATCCGGCTTCCTTCCAATGGGTCATTGTGAATGATGGCGGCGGTGTCGTTTATGCGTTCTGGCGTGGGCTGGGCCGCACGAAGATTTTCTTCATTTTCAATTTCTCTGGCTCAACTCATGATTTCTATACCTTCCGTATCGAAGGGGCAAAAGTGCTGAAGGAAATCATCAACACAGATTGGGAAGAATACAATGGAACGACTCCTCGCTATGGGGAAGACGTGGAAACGTGGCAAAGCTTGGCAGACAGTCGTTTTGCGATTAAACTGACGCCTTATAATAGCCGTGCCTTCTTGATTACCTTCCCTGTGGATGAATTAGAAGAGACAGGTCCCGCGAAAGGCCGGGAAAGTGAACTTGATTTGTTTCCGGATCATACCTTGGATAGAAGAAGTTTTCGATGATTGGCATTATTGATTATGGAATGGGAAATTTAGCGTCTGTACACCACGCCCTCCATTACTTGGGTGCACAGGCAGAAATCGTCAGCGACCCGAGTGCCTTAGCAGGCTACGAGTCCTTGATCCTGCCAGGCGTGGGCGCCTTTGGCGAGGCCTCGGAGAGGCTCCACCAGTCTGGCATGCAGGAGGCTATTCTTCAACAAGTCGGGGAAGGGAAGAGGCTTCTAGGGATTTGTCTTGGGATGCAGCTTCTCCTCTCCCGAAGTGAAGAGGGCCCGGGCGAGGGCTTGAGCCTTATTCCTGGTGTGGTAAAGAAAATGCCAGACGCTCCGGGCATTCTCATCCCCCATATTGGTTGGAATCGGATTGAACGAAGCTTATCGCCTTATCTGAATGAAGGGGACTTTCTCTATTTTGTTCATAGTTTCCATGTGGTTCCAGATGACCCTTCTGCAGCTGTGGCTTGGACCGTCCACGGTGAGGTATTCGTATCGGCGGTCGCTAAGGATAATCTAACCGCTTTTCAATTTCACCCGGAGAAGAGTGGGATCCAAGGACTCGCTTCCTTAGGTCGCTGGCTGGAAGGATGAGTAGGGAGATGCGTTTGCTTGAGAGCAGGGGATGCGATTGTTCGAAAGCAAGGGGAAGCGTTTGCGCGAAAGTAGGGGGAAGCGTTTGCGCGAAAGTCCATCGATTTCAAACATAACTGACTGTAAATGATTAAGAAAAGAGGTAACCATTGATGCTAACCAAAAGAATCATCCCTTGTCTGGATGTTAAAGACGGCCGTGTGGTCAAAGGTGTGAAGTTTTTTAGTTTGCGAGATGCCGGGGATCCGGTGGAAGCGGCCAGAGCCTATAACAAGCAAGGCGCGGACGAGTTGGTTTTCTTAGATATTACGGCGACCGTTGACCAGAGAGATACGGTGGTCTCCATGGTGGAGCGCGTTGCCAAAGAAGTCTTTATTCCATTTACGGTCGGTGGCGGGATTCGTTCCGTAGAGGATATCCGCAAAATTCTTTTGGCCGGAGCGGATAAAATTTCGCTCAACACGGCTGCTGTCGAGAATCCGGCACTGGTTACCGAAGCCTCAGCCATGTTTGGTGCACAATGTGTCGTCGTCGCCATTGACGCTGTGAGAACCGGCCCTCTTACCTATGAAGTCACAACCAAAGGCGGTCGTGAAATGACCGGTCTGGATGTTGTGGAATGGGCGAAACGTGTGGAAGCCTTAGGTGCCGGCGAAATTCTCCTAACCTCTCTAGATCAAGATGGGACAAAATCCGGCTATGACAATGTCATCACTCGCCTGGTAAGCGACGCAGTCAAGATTCCAGTGATTGCATCCGGGGGCGCCGGAACCTACGAAGACTTCTATGATGCCTTGAGTGAAGGTGGGGCGTCTGCGGCTTTGGCCGCAAGCCTCTTCCACTTCGGGGAGATCAAGATTCCTGACCTCAAACGCTACCTTGCCTTGCGAGATATTCCGATACACCCGCCGGTCAATGTGGAAGCGGTGATGACTCTGCCCTGGGCGGATCTTCGGCCTAATCCGGCTGGCCTCATTCCGGCGATTGTTCAGGATTTTGTCACCGGCGAGGTCTTGATGATGGCATGGCAGGACAAGGAAGCCTATCTGGAGACGAGGAAAACTGGTTTCATGCATTATCACAGCCGGAGTCGAAGCAGTTTGTGGAAGAAAGGCGAAACGTCCGGCCACGTCCAGGAAGTTTGTTTTGCCTTCTATGATTGCGATGAGGATAGCCTTCTCTACCAAGTCAAGCAAACCGGTGTGGCTTGCCATACCGGCGAGATGAGCTGCTTTTTCCGGAGGTTGTGAGGTTTTGGTTTTAGACTATTAGTTATTAGCGCTTTGCGCTTGGTTTTTGGTGCTTGGTTTCTGGCGCTTGGTTTCTGGCGCTTGGTTTTGGCCCTTGGTTTCTGGCGCTTGGTTTTGGCCCTTGGCGGTAGATAATCCTCTAGCTATTGGCCCTTGGCAGTAGAAAAATCTTCTATCGTTCGTTGATTCGATTGTTAGCGCAGGGGTTTGTATTTATTTATGCGTGTCGGGGCTCACATCCTCGGTTTTTAATAGATAGTGAGGAGTTTTGATGCGAGCGCTGATAGGTAAGTAGTTAACATGGTCAAGATACGCACCAATCCAAGAAATTTTCCAATTATGTGAGGAGAGAGGGTGAAAAAACAGGTTTACTTGCCCTGAAAGCCCGTTTTAGAGCTGATTTCTAGGAGATTCGCCGACAGATAATATGTTAAATTTGGATTCCTGCAGATCCTGACCAGCATAACATCTTGCGTATAAGAGGAAGACTCATCCATTCCGGATTTAATGGTTTGGATGTCAAAACTTAAAAATAGGGCTAAAAGGGCTTGCAAGATGTAATATGTTGTGAT
>CAZCLL010000087.1:0-10832 GCA_964499555.1 uncultured Fastidiosipila sp. | reverse complement strand
CCATGACCCCCACCGGCCGCGCCTGGAAAGCAAAATTCGCCCACAGCGGCAAAGTCAAAGAGAAGTAAATCGCATAGAGAAGTAAATCGCATAGAGAAACGACCGCAGAAGTTTCAAATTGTACGTATGAGGTAAACCCCAATGAATCACGAATCCACTAACGCCAACTCCACCCCTATCGCCGAAACTAAGACCCCAATCCACACCACACTCGATACTACAGTCGACGCCAACAAAGCCTCGCTCATCGACATCATCGACCGCAATGCGGCCGAGATCACGGCCTTAGCCGACCAGATTTGGGATCTCGCCGAAGTGCGTTTCGCTTGTCCAAAATCCTCCGCCCTCCTCGCCAACTATCTGGCAAGCAAAGGCTTTACGATCGAAAAAGAACCGGCCCAAGTGCCCAATAGCTTCATCGCTCGTTATCATTTCGGCGGCGAGGAGGCGAACGCAGCGACAGCGACAACACCAACAGCAACACCAACACCACCAACAACAACCATCGGCTTCCTGGCCGAATACGATGCCCTCCCCGGCATGAGCCAGCAAGCCGATGTGCCCAAAGCAGTGGCGGCAGAACCCGGAGCCGCAGGGCATGGCTGTGGACACCATGCCATCGGCACCGGGTCCGTGGCGGCGGCGGTGGCTTTGGCCGAATACATCACGGAAACGAAAATGCCTGCAAACCTTGTCGTCTTCGGCTGCCCGGCCGAGGAAGAAGGCTACGGGAAGGCGTTTTTGGCCCGAGCCGGCGTCTTCGACGAAGCCGACTGCCTCTTCAGCTGGCACCCCATGACCAACACCGCCGTCTGGGGCCAAAGCACCCTAGCCTCCAACCAACTCTACTTCACGTTCGCCGGCATCCCTGCCCACGCCGGTGCCAACCCGGAACTCGGCCGCAGCGCACTCGACGCAGCTGAACTCATGAACGTCGGCGTCCAATTCCTCCGCGAGCACGTCACCGACGGCACTCGCATCCACTACGCTTTCCTCGACGTCGGCGGCCAGGCTGCCAATGTGGTCCAAGCCAGCGCCAAGCTCCAGTACATCATCCGCGCAAAAACCCAAGCTGAAGCCCTCGCCGTCACCAATCGCGTCATCAAAATCGCCGAAGGAGCCGCCCTCATGACCGAAACCACGGTCTCCGTCGAGTGGAACGCAGCCGCCGCCGAATACATCGTGAACCGCACCTTGGGCGGCCTCCTCCACGAAAACCTCGCGCACATCACGCCCCTCCCCTACACCGAAGCCGACTACGCCTACATGGCCCCCTTCCAAGCCACCTTGCCGGACATCGTCACCTCCGCCCAAGCGTCGGCGATTCGCACGGCTTTCCCGGACCTTTCCGCCGACGAACAGGCTTCCCTCCTCGCCTCGCCTATCTCCGATCGGCTTTTCCCTTTGGCCTACTCCGACACCCCCATGACAGCCTCCACCGATGTCGCCGACGCCTCTTGGATCCGCCCCACCGGCCAAGTCACCATCGCCTACGGCCCCAACGGCTCCGCCCCTCACTGCTGGCAATGGGTCGCCACCGGTAAATCCCATGTCGCCCACATAGCCCTCCTTACTGCGGCCAAAGCCCTCGCCCTCACCTCTCTCGACCTTCTACAAGATCCAGCGTTGCTGGCTGCGGCGACCGCCGAACACGAGCGTAATTTAGGCGGCCGCCACTACCAAAGTGCCATGCCCGACACCCTTCTGCCTGCATAAGGGTGTCGGTTTGGGTTTTGGGGGTTGGGGTTTGAGTTCGATTGTTGGTGGTAGTTTGCTTGCTACTCGCTAGTTTGTCTTTAGGCGGTGCGCTACACTACGACGAATTGCTGTAGCCGCCGCTTTATGCTTCAGGTGAGTGCGCATAAAAGGTATTTCATTGAATATTTGGCAGTAGCTGACAGTATCTAGAGTACCCATCATATTATGGTGGACAAAACTCGTCTCGATCCAAGTTTATTCGTCTGACACAAGCAAATGCCGAAGACGATTTGCAAGTTTTTGCCCAAAATCATGCCTTTTATGGATTATCGGCTACACATAATATCATCTCTAATGATAAAAACTGCCACTATTTTTGGATGGAGACGAGTTTTGTCCAAGGGTATCTTATTATCTTATTTATCAAGTGCACAGCCTTCCCGAATTTCTTCCACAACCGCTCACTAGCCCTTAAGAGCGCCAAGGAATTGGGGGATATCAAGTGGAACCGCATACAGTGCAAGAGTCACTACCGCCCTCCCTAAAATAAATGACGAGAATGACTACCGCTCAGCTAAAATAAACTACCCGTGTCCACTGCCGCCCAACAAAAAACTGAAGGAGATACTACTGGCAAAGAACGCATCGTGAAACCCTTCATGCAATCACAAACCACAAGCAAATCCTATTGCCTGCCAAATACGCAACAAGGTATGCTGGTCAGGATCTGCAGCAATCCAAATTCACCTTTTGGGCATAGGCAAACCCTGAAGACGATATGCAAGTTTTCACAGTAAAAAATGCATTTTATGGACTATCTTCTACACATAACATAATCTCAAACTAGGAATATTGCCTCATTATTTGGATTCGTGCCGATCCTGACCACGAGAAACATATTACCTATCCGGCGCATACAGGAGACCTACATAATACGCTCGGAGAAGGCATACCCGCTCTCAAATTGACTGCTACTATTGACGTACCCCTCAGCTTTTTCCCTTGTTTTCGTAAAGCAATCTCTAGACGGAAGTGATTCTTGTACCCGACGCTCACTCCAGAGAATATCCTTCCCTTCCAGTGAGTGCGTAGACGAGTGGATTCACAAAGGAAGAAACACTTGTATCCGAATGCAACTCCAACAGATATCCTGACCAGCTCATTTCATCTTGCGCTTCACGTTCTGCAAAAAGAAGCAACTCCGAAGAGCTGCTCCAAAAATAATCGATAAACAGATAACCAAGAATAGAAAGGCAAGACCAAAAACAACTTAGCGATAATACGCGAAGCGCGAGCCGATACGCATGTCATTCCAGACCTCATCGCAGGCAGCTAAGACGTCGTCGGGAAGCGGGTCGCCGAGCAGCGATTGTAAGTTGGCGGTCAGGTGGCTGATTTTGCTGACACCTAAGAGGACCGAAGTAATTCCGGGCTGATTGGCCACCCAACGTTGGGCGAGGTCGGCTGGAGCAAGGCCACAGCCTTCGGCAATGGCGGCAAGGCGGGCGGCAGCCGCTAGGTTTTCTTCGGACCAATAGCGGTCAATGTACATCTTGTTTTTGGCTAAGCGACTGCCCTCGACGGCTGTGCCGGTCTGATGTTTTCCGGTCAGGAGGCCGGCCATCAAGACGTTGTAAACAATGACACCGAGCTTGTGCATTTGGGTTTGGGGCAACAACTCAGATTCAATGCCGCGCGTCAAAAGATTGTAGACATTCTGGGTGATGACTGGCGCCTGATAGCCATTCAGGCGAGCAATGGCAAGGAGGTCAGAGACTTGCCAAGCAGCATAATTGCTCACACCGACATAGCGAATTTTCCCCTGGCGAACCAGCATGTCCATGGTCTGCAGTGTTTCTTCAAAAGGAGTCTGCATGTCAGGACTGTGGAGATAATACAGATCCAGATAATCGGTGCCGAGACGTTTCAAACTGGCCTCGACCGCATTCAAAATATGGCGACGACTATGGCCGCGGTCATTGGGATCAGGGCTCATGGGATTGAAGACTTTGGTCGCGAGGACCACTTTATCGCGTCGCCCGGCAAGCGCACGGCCGGTAATTTCCTCACTCACCCCTTTGACATATTGATCGGCTGTGTCAACGAAGTTCACCCCGGCATCCAAAGCCTGATGCACAATCGCTATCGCATCTTTCTCCAAAACCTGATCTCCGAAGGTCATGGTCCCTAGACAAACTTTCGAGATGGTGAGGCCTGTTCCGGGCAAATTCACATATTTCATGGCAAAGCTCCTTCCCTACATGGCGTACGTACGTTACTTCTCCCATTCTAGCAAATGAAGTAGCAAGCTCGCGATGAAAGCCGGGTACGTGTCGAAAATGGCCTCATCAATTTGGAACTTCGGGTGGTGGAGTTCGTGGACGATCCCCAAAGCCTTATTCCCGACACCAGCTTGCAGGAAGAAGCCCGGGACATGTTGTGCAAACACCCCGAAATCTTCTGCACCCATGGAGGGCGTGATTTTGTCTTCCGCCCGGAAGCGCCCATCCGATACCATGAAGGTCGTGATGACCTCTGCCAGTTCCGCAGAATTGATCGTAGGGGCGAAGTTTTCGTGGATGTGGAGGTCAATCTCCACTTCGTAGAGTTCGGCCAAAGCCCGACAGATCGCTCTCAGTCTCTCATGGACTTGCTTCTGGACCGGAACCGAGAAGTAACGGACCGTTCCAAGCATGGTCAGATCATCGGGGATGACATTGTTGACTTGACCGCCATGGATGGAGCAAAGGCTAATCACCACAGTTTCCATGGCGTTGACATCGTAGTTTTTGATCGCTTCAGTCTCGAGGATGAGGCGAGCGGCGACCGGGAGCGGATTCTTGGCCTCGTGAGGGCGGCCGGCATGGCCACCCTTGCCCTTGATTTTGATCGTCAAAATATCAGTGCCGGCCATGAGGTCGCCGGCTTTGACACCGATTTCACCGACTGGTAAAGAAGGCCAGACATGGGTGCCCAAGATGGCTTTTACCTTGGGATTATCTAGGACGCCTGCTTCGATCATGGGTTTGGCGCCGCCCGAGGTTTCTTCGGCCGTCTGGAAGATAAATTTGACCTGGCCCGACCAGGACGCACGGGTCTCGTAGAGGAGTTTCAGAACGCCCAGCGCCAAAGACGTATGTGCATCATGGCCACAAGCATGCATCTGGCCAGTGTGAGTGGAGCAATAGTCCACATCGCTGACTTCATTGACGGGCAAGGCATCCATATCGGCGCGATAGGCTACGCAAGCCTCTGGATCTCCCGAGCCCGACCCCGAGCCCGCGCCGCGGACGAGAGCCACAATGCCGTTGTTACCAACGGTTGGTAACACCTCCACCCCGTCGCCAATCGAGGCGAGGGCAGAAAGGACGTAGGCCCTGGTTTTTGGGAGGTCTTCGCTGAGTTCAGGGATTTTGTGGAGTTCCCGGCGGTTGGTAACGAAGTCTTGGGCATACGCCAAATTCAGCGTTGCTAAGGTCTTTTCTAGTTCAGTCAAAATGGGCCTCCTTCAGGATACTCGCGGGCAACAACATAAGCGGCTGCCGGCGGCTTTGGCCAAAGAAACTTACTGCCAGTTGATGGCAGTGGCGATGGCGATGAAAATCCAGCCGACGATGTAGAAGAGGCCGATGACTTTGATGATGTACTTCAGCCACTTTTCGTAGGGGACGCGCGCCATCGCAAGCATCGCGAGCATGGAACCACCGGTGGGGATGATGAGGTTCGTGAAGCCGTCACCGATCTGGAAGGCCAGCACGGCGATTTGGCGGTTGACCCCGATTAAGTCGGACAAGGGGATGATAATCGGCATGGTGACCATGGCCTGGCCGCTGCCGGAGGGTACGAAGAAGTTGAAAATGCCTTGAATCGGCGTCATCAAAATGGCCGAAAGCGTGGGGTTGAAGTTCGCGAGCGGAGCGGACAAGGAATTGATGATGGTGTCGGCTATGAGGCCTTGTTCCATAACCACTTGGATCGCTCGCGCGAAACCAACCAGCAAAGCCCCGGCAGTCACACTAGCCGCGCCTTCATAGAAGGTCTCAATGAAGCCTTCCATGGTAAACTTACCGACCACACCGAAAATGATCGCGTAGAGGACAAATAAAGCCGAAATTTCTGTCAGGTACCACTGGTGAACCAGAACGCCCCAAATAATCACGCCCACAAAGGACAGAAGCAGGAGCAAAAGCACGATCCCACGGGTGTCCAGGGCGTATTTGTCGAGGTTTTCCTTGTCGATTTGGAGGCCTTCCGTGGAGATCCAGCGATTTACTCGGATCCTTGTCGACCTTCTTCGAATAGCTCACCATGTAGAGATACAAAATGGTGAGGCACACCAGGCAGAAAATCGAGCGCAGGCCCATGCCAGAGAAGGTAGGCAGGTCCGCAATTTCGTGGGCAACACCCACCGTATAGGCGTTAATCGGCGAGGTTCCGAAGCCCACTGCCAGGCCGCCAACCACAGCCGAGGCCGCCGTCATGAGATCGAAGCCAAGGCCCAGAACCACCATAATTCCGACCGGCACAAAAGCAATCAAGTTCTCAAATCCGATCGCCACCCCGAAGAAGCCAAACACCGCCGTGACCAGCGCGAGGCCCACATACTTGGAAATCTTGCGGCGCTCGATGGTGCGGATCATGATGCCGATGCCGTTTTCAATCGCGCCGGTCTTATCCAGCACTTTAAACATCCCGCCAGCCAGGAAAATGACAAAAACCACACTCCCCGCTGCGACCAAACCTTGCGGGACTGCGCGGAAAACATCGAAGAAACCCACCTTCATCTGGTCCGTCTTCTCGATCTGGTGGTAACTCCCAGCAATGACACCCTCACGCCCATTGGGCAGGATCTCGCGGTCGTAGACCCCAGATGGGATAATCCAGGTCAAGATCGCCATCAAAACAAGGATCGCGAAAATGATCACCAGGGCATTCGGTATCTTGTTATACCAACGTTGTTTCTTCTCAAGGGCCGTTGTGTCACTCATAGTTCTGTCCTTTCCCAATAAAAGCTGTATAAATTTTACAACAAATCCCCAATGGCCGTCGACCGAATAGTCATTTTCCATTAAGATTATAGGTACTATGTAGAAGCCAATTCCTTATACGAGGCCAAAGTCGGAGGTTCCCATGCATCCCACAGAGATTCAGTCCATCTTCACCCGGGCCGTCACCCACGCCCGCCAGTTTCTGCCCCAAGGCAAAGTAGCTGACTATATTCCAGAGTTGGCCAAAGCCGACGCATCCCATTTAGGCATCTGCGTTGTGGATCCTGCGGGGCAGCTCTTTTCGTCCGGGGACTATGAGGTGCCGTTCACGATGCAGAGCATTGGCAAAGTCTTCTCGCTTCTGATGGCGCTCGAGGTCTTTGGCCAAGAAAAGGTCTTTGCCAAAGTCGGCATGGAACCCTCGGGCGCCCCCTTCTCCGAACTCACAACCCTGGGAGAATTCTCTCAGAAACCCAGTAATCCTTTCATTAATGCTGGCGCAATCGTGTTGACTTCTTTGCTGGCAAGCGAAGTCCATTTCGACGACTTCCTGGCCTTTACGAGGAAACTTTGCCAAAACCCGGCTCTAGCCGTAAACGAGCGGGTTTATGCTTCCGAAACCCTTCATTCCGACCGCAATCACTCGATTACTTGGGAATTGAAGCGCTTGAAGCTCCTCAGTTCCGATGTCGCAAGTGCCCTGGATTTCTATACGAAGCTCTGTTCTGTGGAACTTGATGCGGCTGATCTGGCTCGTTTCGGCCACCTCCTCGCCATGCATGGTGTCTCTCCTTCGGGCGAGCGCTTGCTTCGCGAAGACCATGTGACAATGTGCCTCAGCCTGATGTTTACTTGTGGTTTGTATGATGGAAGTGGTGCCTTTGCTGTCCAAACCGGTTTGCCGGCCAAATCCGGCGTCGGCGGCGGGATTGTTGCGGTGATTCCGGGCAAAATGGGGATCGGCTGTTTTGGCCCTGCCCTAGACAAGAACGGTAACAGCATCGGCGGGATCCATTTGCTGGATCACCTGTCACGGGCGCTTCATTGGCATCAACTCGGGCCTACGTGACGTCGGCTATGTGAAGCAAACTGCGTAACGCAAGCTACTTGATGCTAGCCTCCAACACCGGAGCCAGTGTATCCGCCACAAGTTTCGTGCCTTTTGCGTTCAGGTGCACGCCATCAAAAGCGAAGAGATCTTCACGTCCTTCGGTAAGTTTATAGATGTCTACGGCTACAAGATTTTGCTCCCGAGCAATGTCCAAAATGACTTCTCTGACAACCGCCACCTCCCGAGAGCGGACACCGTAGAAACCCATGCCCGGAGGCTTTTTCTTGCTTCTTTCGAAGACAAAAGGCGGCGTCAACAAGACAAACTTTGCTTTAGGTACGGTCATATGGTACTGCTCTAGCAAGGCAAGATATTCCGACCGAAAGGCTTCTCGGCCCAGCCAGTTCCAGGGTTTCGAGTCATTCGTGCCGAAACTGACAAGGAAAATGTCGGCATCACTGCGGAGAGCCAGCTGATGTTTGTGGTAATGGTGGTAGCCCAATTCTGCTTTTGAGGAGGCAGAAGCTTTGTTTTGGCCGAAATTAATGACTTGAAAATCCTTCAGCATCCGATTGAGTCGGTGCGGCCAGGCATTCCAAAACCAATTCATGAGAAACATGCCATACGTACAAGAGTCGCCGAGACAGGCGACTCGGGTTCGCCGCCGCTTGGACCCGTAAAGAATCGGATAGAACCAAAAGCCCCCATACGCTAAAATGAAAAGCGTCAGAAGACCAAGCACAAGAAGGCTCACTAAGATCCAAGTGAAGATCTCCATCTGGGGCTCCTCTCTGGTGTAAACCGTTACCAACCTGTGGTAACCGTTGCCAACCATTGGCAACCGGCCTTACGGGCACAACATTCTGACTGGTCTCATTGTAAAATAATTTCAGGCTCAACAACACAACATATGGCCTAGATTCACTCACAAAAAGCAAAGCGAGGTTCCCTTATGAATCCCATTGTCAGACTAGGTCTTAAGATCGCATCCCTGCCGATTTTCGACGTCACCAAGAGCTATCAGATGATAAGGCGTGCGCAGGAAACATTCACCCAGGAACCAGAGCAAATGGACCAAGGCGATTACGTGCTTTTCGACGAGTATCTGGCCTGTGGTGATGGAACCTCGAATGTGCCGGTGCGCATTTTCGTGCCGAAAGGGGCGCTCAACAACGGCATCATCATCTTCATTCACGGCGGTGGCTATGTCACCGGAAACGTGGATACCTATACCGAACCTTGTGCCCGTCTCGCCACCGAAACTGGCCGCATCGTCTGCTCAGTGGACTATTCTTTAGCGCCTGAACACCCCTTCCCCCGAGGCCTCGACGACTGTGTTTGTGTTGCGGGCGAACTGAGTGACTATTTCTCGGTCAAGAACGACCCGCGCCTTCACCCGATCACCATCATGGGCGACTCGGCCGGCGGCAACTTATCCACGGTCACTTGCCGTATCCTCAAAGAAACCATGGACTACAGTCCAGACCTCCAGATCCTTCTCTACCCAGCCGTCGGCAACGACTATTCGGAACATTCACCCTTCCCTTCTGTCATGGAAAAAGGTGAAGATTTCGGCCTAACCCGCCGCAACATGCACGAATATTATGAGCTCTACCTGGACGATCCTGCCCTATTACAGGACCCCCGAGTCTCCCCGCTCCTAGTAGAAGACAAGTCAATCCTCCCGCCCGCCATGATCGTCACCTGCGAGCACGACTTGCTCCGTGACGAAGGCGAATACTATGCCAAGCAATTAGCCGAAGCAGGTGTCCCGGTCGAAGTCCATCGGATCGCCGACGTGCCCCACGGCTTCTTCTCCAATAACACCTTCTTCCCCGAACAAAATAAAGAGCTCCTGCAACTCATCAAGGCCTACCTAGATCGCTGGCCGGCAGAACAAGCGGAGGCCAGGTAGCCATGGATGAAGCGGAGAGGAAAATCCAGCGGCTCACACCAGCCGACCCAGCACCAGGCAACGCCCAAACCCAAGCCCAAGCCCAAGCCCAAGCTGCCCCTCGCATCCCCTTGTCTGACGAGGCCAAGCAACAAGAGCGTCGCCGCCTAGCCACCGCCCGCATTGGTGACAGGCCTTGGCTGCCGCTCGATAACGCGTCGAAAATTTTCCTGTCCACCATGTCCAACATCGACACCAAAGTCTTCCGTATCACCGCCGGCTTAGCCCAGGAAGTCCGTCCGGACCTCTTGCAGCAGGCCGTCGATTCCGCTTTTGACAGCTTCCCCATGTACCACGGCATCATTCGTCGCGGCACCTTTTGGTACTTCGTTGAGCGCTCCACCCTCCGCCCCGAAATTGCGCCGGAGACCGACATTCCTTGCGCCCAGATCTACACCAAGGGCTACCGAGGCCTCCTTTTCCGCGTCCTTTATCGCGCCAATCGCATTCACCTCGAGGTCTTCCACGCCCTTTCCGACGGCAACGGCGCCATCAGTTTCTTCCAGCTCCTCCTCATCACCTACCTCCGGCTTTGTCACCTCGCCGACGGCCAAACCGCCGACACCCCGCTGCCCCATTACATCGCCTCTGACAGTGCGCAGGATAGTTTCACCGAATTTTTCTCGGCCAAAGCCAAAGACCCCAAACCCTCTGACATCGCCAGCGAACCCTCGCAGGAAGTTCCCAAGACCGACCAACCCAAAGAAAGCCAACCCAAAGAAAGCCAACCCAAAGAAACCCTACCCAAACTTCCCGTTCCCAAGGAAAAGATTTACCATGTCAAAGGCCCTAAAACGATCGACGGCCGCATGAACATCCTCGAACTCCATCTTCGAACCTCTAAGATCCTCACCACCGCTCGTGCGGCCGGCGGCACCTTGACCACGTACCTCTCCGCCATCTTCTTACAAGCCATTTACGACACCATGCCGCCGGAAGAAAAAGCCCGTCGCGACTGGCAATTCGTCCTCTCCGTACCCGTCGATCTTCGCCAATTTTATCCCTCCCTCACCTCGCGAAACTTCTTCGCCACGGTAATGCTTCGCTACGTGTTTCGAAGGGGGGAAGAGGCGGCTTTGGCCGAAATTACCGAAGAACTCTCCGAGAAACTCCGCCTCGAAGCCACCAAAGAACGCATCTC
>CAZCLL010000086.1:6461-11016 GCA_964499555.1 uncultured Fastidiosipila sp. | reverse complement strand
TGTTGATTTTCGATTAAATCCGGGATCCCACCACCCAATCAGCAATCTCTACCACAATCATCGTGTTGATTTTCGATTAAATCCGGGATCCCACCACCCAATCAGCAATCTCTACCACAATCATCGTGTTGATTTTCGATTAAATCCGGGATCTGACCACCCAAACAGCAATCTCCACCACAATCATCGTGTTGATTTTCGATTAAATCCGGAATTGAAGAAAACAAAACACCAAACCTAGCCAAACTCAGCAAAATCACAACCCAAACCCTTACCAAAAACCCCACCCCAAGCACCTACACAACCTCGCACAACAAAATTCAGCACAAAATTCGCTCACAACCTCGCACAACAAAATTCAGCACAAAATTCGCTCACAACAATTCGCATGACAATTCGCACAACAAATCCCACCCAAAAAACTAGGAAAAAATCACTAAAACCCCCAAATCTCGCACATATACCCACCCTAACCACACCCAAATCCACCTCCAAATCCTCTATAATGTCTGAAAAATGATCCATCGGAGAAACGTTTTATGGCAACAGGCTTCCATGATCTGAAAATCGTTCGCTACATCAAAAGTATGCTACAAAAACGCAACTACAACAACTTCAACGACAACGACAATGACGATAACAATAACAATAACAATGACAACGACAACGACAACTTCAACGACAACGACAACAACAACAACACCAATAACAATAACAACAACAACAACAACACCAACAACAACAACAACAACAACCTCACCCGCAACCTAAAAACCAAACACCCCTTACACTACCTCAAAACCAAACACCCCTTACGCAAGCTCAAAAACAAGCAACCACTACACAAACTCAAAATCAAGCTCACCCAACAAATCCAAAACACGAAACCAGTTCGTTACCTAAACACCCACCATACAGAAATCATGGACTTTCGTTCCGACATGAAGCGAATGGTCTTACCCGTCATGGTCGAACAACTCGCCGCCGTCATGATGAACCTCATCAGCACCATCATCTCCTCCCAACTCGGCAAAGAAGCCATCTCCGCCATCGGCTCCGTCAGCACCCTAAACCTCCTCGTCATCAGCGTCTTCTCCTCCCTCGCAACCGGCGGCACCGTCGTCGTCGCGCAATACGTAGGGCGTGGCGACCGCGAAAAAATCAATAAAACCGTCATCACTGGCCTCCTCAGCACCGGCATCTTAGTCTCCCTCCTCGTCGTTTTCTTGCTCCTCTTCAAGACGCCCATCATCCACCTCTTCTTCGGAGGCGCTGACCCCGAAGTCATCCGCCTCGCCATCGAATACCTCACCGCCATCAGCTTCTACTTCCTCCCCTTCGGCCTCACCTCCATGGGCCTCGCCCTCCTTCGCGGCGCTGGCGACATGAAAACCCCCATGCAAGTCTCCCTCATCACCAACATCATCAGCGCCATCATCAGTTACCCTTTAATTTATGGTTTTGCCAAAGCCGGAGACGGCAAGGGTCTCGGAGTCAGTGGGGCAGCGATCGCCATGGCCATCTCCCAGACCATCGGCCTAGCCATGGTCCTCTTCATCATCATTCACGGCCATCGGAACATCAGCCTCAAAGAAGAAAAAAGCATCAAAATCTCCCTCCCCATCCTGAAAAACATCCTCTTCTTCAGCTTGCCCGCCGGCGCCGAACAGCTCATGTTCAATGGCGGCAAGCTCCTCGTCCAGACCTTCATCATGGGGCTCGGAACTGCAGCCATCGCCGCAAATAGCATCGTCAACTCCCTGTCCTCTTTGATTAGTGTCGGCAGCAACTCCTTAGCCATCCTAGCCACCTCCCTCATCGGCCAGCTCGTCGGTGCGGGCCACAAAGAAAAAGCCCGCACCTGGAACCTTTTCCTCATGATTTTTGCCTGTGGCCTAAACGTAATCGCCGGCCTCATTTTCTTGCTTTTGAGCGGAATCTTACCCGGAGCCTACACAAACGATCCAGAAACCATCGAACTCTCTCGCCAACTCCTCATCGTCTACATCTTCGTCCTGCCGCTCCTTCATGCCCCGTCTTTCGTCTTGCCCTCAGGTTTCCGCGGCGCAGGCGACGTGCGCTACACCATGGTCATCTCCATGATTTCCATGTGGACCATGCGCGTAGCCGCCTCCTATTTCCTCATCGTCGTCCTGAACTTAGGCGTTCACGGCGTGTGGATTGGCATGTACCTAGATTGGCTCTTGCGTTCCATCTTCTTTGTTCCGAGGGCACTCGGCCGAAAATGGCTCCAACACAAATCCATCACCTAAAAAGGAGCCCACAAGCACCCACGCTCGCAGCTCCCTCAAATCAATAAAAACCTAGCCCGGATTGGCCACAAAACCAGATCGCCAGCTCTTAGCCCCGAATCTGTCCCAAAGGCCAGACCGCCAGCTCAAATCGGCCACAAAGGCCAGACCGCCAGCACCTAGCCCCGGATCGGCCCCAGCTGGCCTAATTCTTCCAGCTTCGCTCGCACCGCAGAAAAATCTTCCCAAAGCGCCGAGCGGTGCCGATTATCTCGCAAAACATACGCCGGATGATAGGTCGGCATAATCCAGTAATTGCCCTTCTGAATCCAGACGCCTCGCACCTTTGTAATGCCATTCTCCAGGTCACCAGTAAAGTACTTATAGGCCGTCTTCCCGGCCAAAACAATCACCTGCGGCCTCACAAACTTAAATTGCTCATTGAGCCAAGGCCGACACGCCTTCGCCTCTTCCAGCGTAGGCTCCCGATTCTCCGGCGGCCGACACTTCACAATATTTGCAATATGGTAGGCATCCTCGCCAATCTCCAGCGCCGTCAGCACCGTATCCAAGAGCCTCCCAGAAGGTCCCACAAAAGGCATCCCCTGCTCATCCTCCATCTGCCCCGGCCCTTCGCCGATAATTAGGAGGGGCGCACGCACAGCCCCGCGCCAAACCACCGCATTCGTGCGGTTCTCGTGCAGAGCACAAGCAGTACAAGCCTGGCAACGCGCAACAAAATACTCCCAAGGGCTCCTCGGCGGCTCCCCGGAACCACTCCCGTTTGCTTGGCCAAAGCCGCCACCCGCCAGCCTCTCTCGATCATTCATGTCAGCAGCTGAAACCATTACACTCCCAAAAATTCACTTCCAAACCAATCAGATCGACACAAGCGTCACGCCATCATTGGAGCGCGCCCAGTCGCTATCGTTACGGAAAGCCGGATCCACTTCCAAAATATGGCGGCCTTGCTTCTCAAAAGGGCCGAAAAGTTCGCCCGGACAAAAAGCCCGAATCTTCGCACTCCTCGCCTGCTCCAAAAGTTCCGCCCTCACCGCATTGCGGATCGAGCCACCCTTACCAGTCGAGCCATAGCCATGAATAATCTTGACCCTCTTCACCCCAATCCGGCGCAAAGTCATGAGTTCCAACTTCAGGCGTCTGAGAGCCGTCTCTGTGGAGGGCTTATCCGTTTCCAGATTGATCAGTGTCGTCGTATTTGCATTTGCCATTCTATCCCTCCTTTACCAAGTTACAGACAAGAAATCAGCCCTTCTGAAACTCCGGGCTGTAACATGTTTCAAAAAACAGTCTCTTGACCAATTTCCAATTAATCGTTATAGTGAGCGGTTATTCTGCTCTAAGCATATCACAAAATTCAGCACAGCGTAACCACTTCGTAGCGAATCAGGAGATCCGCAATTTCGCCTTCATTCACCAAGAGAACCCCTTCCGGAACCTCCAGGCCATAAGTCTCCGCCGAGCGGGCCGCCACATAGACTTTGAAGCCCAGCTTCACGATTTTGTGCCAAGCCAAAGAACAACTGTGCGAGCTCGCGAGGCTCTCCACCGCTTCTTCCACCAGAAGGAAGGCCTGGCGACTATCGCCACTGTCTGTCAAGGCCTCAATAATGCCTGCGAGCAACAAACGCGAAGAAGGCGTGTCCTTTTCGCCCAACCAATTGCGGGATAAATAAAAGAGTTTCCCTCGCCCCTTCTCCTCAATCGGCAGAAGCAAGGAATCCTCTGTGAGAGCCAAATCCAAATCCATGTCCACATCAAGGTCGAAGGCAAAACGCTCCCCCGGCCGAACCAAATGCTTCATTTAAGGTCTACATCTCCCTCTAAACGACGAATCGCCCGAGGCAACGCATCTTTGCTATTCTTCCAGGGCTCATTCTGATTGCGATAATCAAATTTAAGCGTAAACCACTCCACGTCGCCCGTCAAGTCGCGGAACTTAGCATTCTGCACCGCGCCCAAATCCTTCACAAAAGTCTCCGCCTCCTTCTGCTTCAAGTGCAAAGAAGCGCCTTCCAGCAAGGTCGCCGTATGCTCCAGGCAGAAGCCCTGGCCGTCCCGCAGGCGCGTGCGGAAGGCCTCGTCCTGCGTGTATTCCCAGAAAATCACTTCCACGTAGCGCGCGATCGTGTCCGCCAAGCGCTCGCATATCACGCAGGACTCCGCCCGACCGCGCAGTTTGGCGGCTTGCTCCAAGAGCACTTCCTTCCACTCCGGCTTTCGGCTGAAAAGCGCGGACTTGGTGGGTGCTGCGGCTTTGGCCAAAGCCGCCTCCACATCCT
>CAZCLL010000086.1:6084-6451 GCA_964499555.1 uncultured Fastidiosipila sp. | reverse complement strand
AGCGATTGAGCTGGGAATTGTAGAGCTTCGCCAGGTGATCCTTGCAGAAACCCTTCTCGTTGGTCTTGAGGCGATGGTCGGCCTCCATGAGGGAGGGCCCCAGGTAGAACTCGATGAGCTCGCTTTCAAGTTTCGCCTGAAGCTCGCAGAGGGGGCAGCGGTCGCTTTGGTTGAAGGCATCGTTAACAGGAATGGTATAAATTTGCTCTTGTCTGGCCATAATGCTCCTTTAGCTCAGGGTCCGAAGCCTGCCGTGGGCGCCGGGAATGCCCGGATCCACGACTTTGCGGCAACTGACATTTACACTTAATATATTGATGGAGGTGTAATTCTCCACTTGCTCCTGGAGGATCTGCTGGACTTCCAA
>CAZCLL010000086.1:5603-6027 GCA_964499555.1 uncultured Fastidiosipila sp. | reverse complement strand
CCTGGTAGACCTTGGCGAGCCCTTCCACATCATGGACCAAAAGCCGGATCAAAGACGCCAACGCCTCATCCGTAATAATATACGAGCCCATACTGGAGAAGGTGGGCCTCACGACTGTGCGCTCGGACTCGGGCGGCGGCGGCAAATTGCGGTCGCGCCGCCTTCGAAGCAGCTTCAAGGGATCTGTAAAATAACCCGAAAATTCATGCTTGATTTCCATGGAAGATACCGGAATGGTATGGCTTCCTTGGGTCATACGCGTGGTCTTGGCCTGCCTTCGCTCTTCGGAACTAGACACATCTTCGATGCGAATGGTTTCGACCGGCACTTGGAGCCAAAGATTCGTGCAAATTTTCTCGATCATGCCATCAGAGGTGCCCAGAATCATGAGGCGGTCCGGCTTCTTCTCGAGAAGGAGCCGGAC
>CAZCLL010000086.1:0-5593 GCA_964499555.1 uncultured Fastidiosipila sp. | reverse complement strand
GAGAAGGGTTCGCCGCATATTCGCCGCTCTTGAATCATCGTAGAAAATGGCCTGGCGAATCGATTCGATTTTGGTGGCGGCCTTCTTTGCCGAAGAGCCAGCAACGATACGGCCGCTCTCAATCAGGAGGCCGTCATCAATGAAGTACGGAATGTGCCGATCCGTGGCGACTTGCAAGGCTCTCGTCGACTTTCCGGTCCCGGAGGAGCCGACGAAGGAAATGACTCTGATTTTCGAAAGCTCCCGACGCTGCGAGGCTTTGAGCCTTTCTTCTTCGTTCAATTGACGCTGAATCGCAGCGTCGGCCAGTCGATCCAAAGGATTCAAGGAGCTTAAGGAACTGAAAAATTCTTCTCGTCGATCCGTCGCCAATTGGGCCGAGTGGGCGTCACGCGCGCCGCCCGCCTCAGCGAGGCGCTGCTCGTCTCTTGTGTCTTTGTTGCGCTGACTCTGCAAGAGGCGCTGGCGGGAGCGTTCAGATGCGCCGTTGCCAGTGCCGCTACCGGCAGCGCCGCTACCCGACTCGCGCATCGCACCAAACTCCCGGGAATCGCGAGAATCTCGCGGCAGGGGGCTTTGGCCGGAATCGTGGCCTTTGAGCTCGCCTAGTACCGACGAAGGGGCTCGCTGTGTGACCGGTTTCTGCTGCTCACGGGGACCCGGGGCTTGGCGGATGGCCCGGGAACGCTCCTCGGCAGCCTCAATCGCCGCCTCCTTGCGTTTCTGGCTAAGTCCGTTTAGAAAAGGAAAACGAAATGCCATCCAAGCCTCCTCTCACCGTGGGGTCCGTGGGTCTTCGGGTCCGTGGCGTCCTAGGATCCTAGGGATCCTTGGGCCAAGCCTACGGAAAAACCCTCACTTACTCGTCGCTATTCTCCCAGTTGTGGTACACATCCTGGACATCGTCACTATCGTCCAGCTGATCAATCAGCTTCTGCATCTTCTCTGCATCCTCTTCGCCGAGGGTCACGAAAGTGTCTGCCACTGGGCCCAAACTGCTGTCCATAATCTCGAAACCTGCGACCTCAAGCGAATCACGTACACCCTCATACTCAGCCGGTGAAGTCGTGATCAGGTAGGCATCGCCCAAATTCTCAAAATCATCTGCACCTGCATCCAGTGCCGCCATGACCACCGTCTCCTCGTCCAGCTCCTCACCATTCAAGTAAATCTGCCCTTTATCTTGGAACATAAAAGCCACCGACCCCTTCGTCCCCAGGTTCCCGCCATGCTTATCAAACGCATGACGCACTTCCCCGGCGGTGCGGTTTCGGTTATCCGTCAAAGCCTTCACAATCACCGCCACCCCAGATGGCCCATAGCCCTCGTAGGTGATCTCTTCGTAATTGTCGCTCTCGGTGTTTCCGGCAGCCTTTTGAATACTTCTGTTGATCGAATCATTCGGCATATTGTTCGACTTCGCCTTCGCAATAACATCCTTCAGCCTCGAGTTCGACACTGGGTCCGGGCCCCCCTGGCGCACCGCAACCTGAATCTCGCGTCCGAGTTTCGTGAAGACATTGCCGCGTTTCGCATCCGCAGCCCCCTTCTTCCGCTTGATGTTATTCCACTTTGAATGACCTGACATATACTCTCCTCATAATTCGGCTTCGCACTTCGACCTTCACTTGGCCAAAGCCGCCTGCCACAAGTTTTCCACATGGGTTCTACTATTATACTACCAATCTTCCCTCCTAGATTTCCATGGTACAATATAGGCCGTAGAAAATTTTTGAGGGGATTGAAACACGAAGTGAAATCTGTAGAAGAATTGAAACAATTAACCGCTGAGCTTCGTTCGCTGGTCTTTTATCGCGCACTTCTAGACTTGCCACCCATGGCTTCGTATGTGGAGCTTTTGGACAATCTTTCCGGCGCTGGCGGTGCTGGTGGTGTTGGTGGTGCTGGCGGCGAAAACCGTGCGAAGGCCAAGGAAACCTATGCCATCTGGATGAGCCATCTTCTTGAAGCCTCCCCCCAAGCGTCCTGGGCCTATTGGCTGACTACAGAAATTTTGCAAGCGGTTAATCCCCTAACTATGAATCCCAATCAGTCTGCGACTTGGCGAGCCGCCCTTGGCGTTGAATTACGGACCTTGTTGGAGGCCGTCCATACCGGTGGCGAAGAGCTGGCCAAACTCGCGCTCGCGCCCGTCTATGACCTGGGCCTTTCCGTCGCTCCAGAAGCAGATGAAGGAATTACCTATAGCTTCCGCCAGATGCGGGATCAATTTGTGTCTTTTGAAGATCCTTATGAAGCCGCCCCAGCCTTACTAGCCTTCCATAAAACGTATGGCTACGGAATGCCGGTTGTGTATAAGGCGACTTTGGCCAACCCACAAGGCCTCCAAGGCATCACGCGCATGGACCCAATTCTGCCGGAAGACCTCTTCGACTACAGCGGGAACGTGGACAAGCTGCGGGCCAACACGGAAGCCCTCCTTGCTGGCAAACCCGCTTCGCACGTCCTGCTCTACGGCTCGCGCGGCTGCGGTAAATCGTCTGCGGTGAAAGCCATGGTCAACCAATACGAACGCGAAGGCCTCCGCATGATCGAAATCAATCCGCGCGACCTCGGCAATTTGAACTCGCTCCTCGATCGCATCGAGCGCTCGAGTCTCTACTTTATTTTGTTTATTGACGACCTGAGTTTCCGTCAAACCGATAAGGAATACACGGAGCTAAAGAGCTTCCTGCAAGGGGGCGCCCGCGATTTTCCGGACAATTGCCGCCTCTATGTCACTTCGAACCGGCGCCACCTGGTTCTCGAACAGCTGGACGAAACCGAACAAGAAATCTACGCCAACGACGGCCAAGACGAGAGAATGTCGCTGTCCGACCGCTTTGGCCTGAAGCTCCATTTCTTGAAGCCTTTGATGCGCGAATACCTAGAAGTTGTGCACTTCCTCGCTGAGCGGGAGGGGCTTTCGCTGCCCGACGCCGAGCTCGATCTGAAAGCCTCTGCCTACGCCACGAAGGTCGGTCACCGCTCGCCGCGTGAAGCCCAACAATTTATGCAAACCTGGCTCCTGACCAAGGATTTGTAACCTTTCTTCAGTGTTTCTACGGCGCTACGGTGCGCGTTCGTCACGCGCAGTAGCCATGTGCCTTTGCGAAAACGACCCCCACCCACGAAGAAAAGGATAAGAACTTATGTCAACACAAACACTCAGCCAAACCCAAGAAATCCAAAGACGCCGGACCTTTGCGATCATCTCGCACCCCGACGCTGGTAAAACTACCATCACCGAAAAATTCCTCCTGTACGGAGGCGCCATCCACGAAGCCGGCTCAGTCAAGGCACGCAAAGCCTCCCGCCACGCCACCTCAGACTGGATGGAAATCGAGAAGCAGCGCGGCATTTCCGTCACCTCCTCAGTCATGCAGTTTAATTACGAGGGCTTTTGCATCAATATTTTGGATACCCCGGGACACCAAGACTTCTCCGAGGACACCTACCGCACGCTTTGCGCAGCAGACGCCGCCGTCATGTTGATTGACGGAGCGAAAGGCGTCGAGCCCCAAACCATTAAGCTTTTCCAAGTGTGTCGCCTGCGCGGTATCCCGATCTTTACTTTCGTCAACAAAATGGACCGCGCAGCCCGCAGCCCCTTTGACCTCATGGACGAAATCGAAAAAGTCCTCGGCATCCAAGCCGTTCCTTTCAATTGGCCCATCGGCACCTCGGGCGACTTCAAAGGCGTTTATGACCGTAGAAAGCGCCAAGTCGAGCGTTTCGATCCCGCCAAACAGGACCATGGCGCTTCCCGCGTCAATGTCACGGTCAAATCGGTCGACGACCCTGAACTTGGCGCGCTGATCGGCCAATCCTACCAAGAAGACCTCGTCAACGACATCGAGCTTCTCGATATTGCGGGCGACACCTTTGACCTCGCCGAAGTTTTGTCCGGCCAACTCACCCCGATGTTCTTCGGCTCTGCCATCACAAACTTCGGCGTTGAAACCTTCCTGCGCGCCTTCCTTGAGATGGCGCCCGCCCCCACCCCTCGCGAATCCTCCGCGGGTTCCGTTTCGCCCGATGACGAGGCCTTCCGCGGTTTCGTCTTCAAAATCCAAGCCAACATGAACCCCGGCCATCGCGATCGCCTGGCTTTTCTTCGTATTGTCTCCGGCAAGTTCGAGAAAGACATGGAAGTCATCAACGTCCGCTCCGGCAAGCAGCTCCGCCTCCAACAACCCCAACAATTCATGGCCCAAGAGCACAAATCCGTTGAGCTTGCCTACGCCGGCGACATCATCGGCCTCTTCGATCCAGGCAACTTCCGCATCGGCGATTCGCTTTGTGCCAAAGGCTCTGAAGTCAAATTCGCCGACATCCCGGTCTTCCCTCCCGAGCACTTCGCCCGTGTCGCCGCCACCGACTCTTTGAAGCGCAAGCAGTTCCTCAAAGGCATGGAACAGCTTGCGCAAGAAGGAACCATCCAAATGTACAAACAACCCGACATCGGCACCGAAACCTTCATTGTTGGCGTTGTCGGCATCCTCCAATTTGACGTTCTAGAACAACGCCTCAAGAGCGAATACGGCGTCACCATCCGCCGCCAAATGCTCAATTACCGCTACGCCCGCTGGGTGCATTTGGAAGGTGGTGTTGGTGTTGGTGCTGGTGCTGGTTCTGCTGGTGCGGGCGGCGGTTCTGCTGCGGGTGCTGCTGCGGGCGGCGCGGATTTCGTCACCGACCCTGCCGACCTCAACATCACCTCCACTTCGCTCCTTGTCCAAGACCATTTGGAGCAACCCGTCTTACTTTTCGAGTCCGAATGGGCGATTACCTGGGCCACAGACCGCAATAAAGGCCTTCGCCTCTTAGAAATCAACGATTAATTTCTTGTTCCTTGTTCCTTGTTCCTTGTGACTTTTGCGCCGTTTCGCATTGCCGAGCGGCGCTTTTTGTTGTTTGGGCGGCGATTTTCTCTGTGGTGGCGGCGATTTCAGTTAATTGATCGCTATTTTTTGTTTTCTAGTCCCCTCCTGCTAATATGTAATTAGATACCTGGACAAAACTCAGCGATATCCGAATTTAACATATTATCCATTGGCAAATTTTCAAGATATCACCTCCCAAACATCCCGATCAGGGCGATTTTGAAGTGATTTTCGTCTTACCTCTGC
This sequence comes from uncultured Fastidiosipila sp., assembly GCA_964499555.1. Lineage (GTDB taxonomy): Bacteria > Bacillota > Clostridia > Saccharofermentanales > Fastidiosipilaceae > JAAYZH01. The sequence goes on along the minus strand of CAZCLL010000086.1, from coordinate 461 downwards.
CCAAAACTCGTCGCGCGCTTGGATATCGCCGAGATTTGTCCACTTTACCTTGTTATATAATCATTTAACATACCTTGATGTCTAATAATCAATAGAATCTGATGGGTTATAGAGCAGAAATCGAGCCAAAACGTAAGATTCACTTTCGCTTATCTAAAACATAATTAGATACCTGGACAAAACTCAGCGATATCCGAGTTCAACATATTATCCATCAATGTATTTGCCCGAAATCACCTCCCAAACATCAAGATCGGGACGATTTTGATGTGTTTTTCTGCTTGCAACACCCGAAAACCTGTCATTCACTTGGATATCGCCGAGATTTGTCCACTTTACCTTGTTATATATCCATTTTACCCACCTTGCTGCCTAATAAGCACTCGAATCAGAGGGATATCGACCTGAACACGCACCGAACACAAGAGTCCCTTCCGCCCAAAACATCAAATCAACGCAAG
>CAZCLL010000085.1:0-11034 GCA_964499555.1 uncultured Fastidiosipila sp. | reverse complement strand
AGGGTATAGAGCAGTATGGCGTCGGAACGTGTGCTTCCAGGCTTGCCATAGGGAACACGGAGGCGCACTTGACACTCGAACGCAGGCTCAGCGAGTTTCTGGGAGTGGAAGACGTGGTAGTCACTTCAAGCGGATACCTCACCAACGTTGGCGTGATACCGACCGTCATCGACCGGGCATTTCTATTTGAGCACAAGGCAAAGGAGAAGATCGACTTCGGCGTCATCTTCAGCGACGAGAAAAACCATGCCAGCATCGTGGACGGCATCCGGCTGTCCCGGGCCGAGCGGGTCGTATACGAGCACTGCAATATGGAAGACCTTGACCGCAAGATGAAGCCCTACCGCAACCGGAGAAAGCTGATTGTCTCCGATGCCGTCTTCAGCGTGGACGGCGACGTTGCGCCGCTCAACGGGCTCGTTGCCCTTAAGGAGCGGTACGGCGCGTTGCTGATGCTCGACGAAGCCCATTCGTTCGGTACGCTCGGAACCAAAGGAAAGGGAATCGCGGAATATTATGGAGTTGATCCCAGAGCCATCGACATAAATATGGGGACGCTAAGTAAGGCGCTTGGCTCCGTCGGCGGATACATTGCTGGGAGCAAAGCACTTATAGATTTCGTCCGGGCGGCGGCTTCTCCTTTTGTCTTGACGGCCGGTCCCATGGCTCCCGCTCTGGCTCTGGGCGCGGCAAAGGCGGTAGACATTATCGACAGCCGCCCCGAGATCGTGGAGCGTCTGCGGTACAACGTCTCGTACGTGAAAAAGGGGCTTGACGCACTCGGCATACCGTACCGGTCCCACAGCCAGATCATCATGATACCGGTCGGGGACGAAGAAAAGCTCGTATCAATGTCTCATGACCTCAAGGAACAGGGCGTGTTGGTTTCCGGCATGCGTTGGCCCGCAGCTCCGTGGGGCGACTCCCGCATCAGAGTTTCCGTCATAGCAACCCACACGGACAAACAGATGGATGCCCTGCTCAAGGCGCTCGGAGAGATCAAGAACCGCATAACCGCCTAAGCGTATGGTCGCGGTGTCGATCGCACTGGTTGCCATTCTCAGTCTCACGCTCGGCGTTCTCTCGCTGCGCGGAAGGGATCGCGTCAGGCTCACGTTCAGCATCTTCTCATTCATAGTCGCAGCCTGGGTTCTGGTCAACTTCGTATTCCAAGTTACGGGTGACGACGCATTAGTCCCCAGTTTCTACGCCTTGGGTGCACTAGCAATCTGCTCAGGTCTGATTTTCTCATTCTACTTTCTTTTCGAGCAAGTCCACCCGCTGGTTACGATTTCAGTCTCGCTTCTTGGTCTCATCAACTTTGCCCTGTCCCTGTTTTCGGACCTGGTCATCAGACGTGTTCTCAAAGTGTATGCAACCGGCTATGAGGCTGAAACCGGGCCGTACTTTTTGGGGTATTCCCTTTTCATCGTTGCCGGAGTCCTGGCTTTCTTTGTCGTCATGTCATACCAGCGACGGCGGTCCGAGGGTATCAAACGCAACCAGATCAGCTGGATCATGGCGGGCTTCGGCGCCTTCGGCCTCGTCACGGCAGTCGTAAGCTTCATCCTGCCGCTTTTTGGGGTGTGGAACCTGACCTCCTTTGACAGCACGAGCGCGATCTTTTTCGTTTTGGCGTCCTTTTACGCCATTACCCGGTACCGCCTTTTCGATCTTCGCATCGTCGTCAGGAAGTCAGTCTTCTATCTCATGCTCGCGGTCTTCGTTTTCGTTGTCTACTACCTCAACGTCTATCTGGACGAGAACGTGTTCGGCGGCCAGTATACGGTCGGCGCGTACCTGTCTGCCCTGGTCATCGCGCCGTTGTTCCTCTATGCATTCAGCGCCGTGAGCAAGTTCCTGCAAAAGGTGGTAAATAAGTACTTCTTCACCAGCCTTTATGACCCGCAGGCGACTATCAAAGAGTTCGCGAGCAGGATTTCCCAGACTATCAGGCTCGACGAGGTGACGGCAGTCATACTCGACACGATCCAGAATACGCTCCGGTCAGATGCAGTTGCGCTCGTTCTCAAGGGCAAGCCCGACAAGAACCGGTTTGAGGCAGTCCAGACAAGGCAGTTCGATGAGCCAAGTCTTGAAGTGCTTAATGCTTCCGGACCCTTCAGGGACTACGTGATGCCAAGCCGCCAGCCTGTCATCGTTGAGGAGGCGGCGGCCGGGCAACGGGGGACTCCGGAACTTCGAAACGCGTTTACATCGCTAAAACACTCGGGTATGGAAGTTCTGCTACCGCTGAATGTGAAAGACAGCCTCATCGGCGTGGTAGTCATAGGTCGCAAGGCTACCAAGGAGGCGTACACCAAAGAGGACATCGAGCTTTTGGGAACACTTGCCAACCAGGCGTCCGTTGCGGTCCAAAACGCCCGTCTCTACAACTCCATGGAAGAGATCGTTGCAGAGCAGACGCGGGATATAAAGGAAAAGAACTTGCACTTGGAAGAACTCCTGAAGATGAAGTCCGAATTCCTTTCAATCGCGTCCCACCAGTTGCGGACACCATTGACGGCAATCCGGGGCCTTTTGTCGATGCAGGCTGACGGAGATCTCGACAGGCTTCCGGAAGACCAGCGACGGCAAGAACAACGCCACATGCTTGCCGCGGCAGACCACCTGAACAACATAGTAAACGACCTGCTTGACGCCATGGAGCTTGAGGGCGGCCAGACGGCAGTGAACTTCGCTCCGGTCGACCTTGGGGCACTTATCGCGGAGGCGATAGGGGAACTGAAGCCGGATTTCGACAAGAAAGGTCTGAGCATTACCTTTGAAAAGCCTGCCCAGCCAGTCCCGGCCGTACCCGGGGAAACAAAATACCTGCGGGAGGCAGTCATGGACGTGATCGACAATGCGGAGAAGTATACCAACAAGGGCGGAGTAACGATCAGCCTTTCGAGCGACGGCGCGAACGCGGCAGTCACGGTCAAGGACACCGGCATCGGAATACCGAAATCCGACTTTCCGAGGCTGTTCAAAAAGTTTTCCCGGGGCGAGCGATCTGCGTTCCAGCACGCCAACGGCTCTGGCCTTGGGCTCTTTATTATCCGCAACATTATGAACCGGCACCACGGCGACGTGCGGATCGAAAGCGAAGGCGAGGGCAAGGGAACTACCGTCACTCTTACCGTGCCGTTGAAGCAGCCCAAAGTCGCGCGTAACTGACTTTTCCTATGGATATCTTGAAAGCATCAATCCTGCTTATCGAAGACGACCCGCTCTTGTATGACATGTACAAGATCAAGTTTGACCTTGCAGGTCTGCGATTGCTCGTAGCCCACGGCGGATACGAAGGGCTCGCAATGGCCAAGAAAGAGCGGCCCGATCTCATTCTTCTTGACATCCGCATGGACGATCTTGACGGTTTCGAGGTTTTGAAACGCCTGAAGGCTGATCCGTCGCTGTCGACCATTCCGGTGTTTCTTCTTACCAACATGGGCGAAAAGGACAATGCCCAGCGGGGCAAAGAGCTCGGTGCCGAGGGATACATCATGAAAGCAAAGCTCCTGCCGCAGGATCTTATCGACTTGGTCACCGAACGCCTCAAGAAGATAAAGTAATGCCAATACTATGACACACCCGGCAGTCCTTCTCATCGACGATGACCCCATTTTGATCGAAATGTATACGACGAAGTTCCGGCTAGACGGCCGTATCAGGCTTCTCACCGCGCTGACGCCGGGACAGGGGATCGAAATGGCATCGACTGAGCACCCCGGTCTCATTCTGCTCGACCTTGTCATGCCGAAATCAGACAAACGATTCGGGCGTTTGAACGAAGAGGTAGGGTTTCATGTTCTGGAAACGCTGAAGGCACACCCGAAGACTAAGGAAATTCCGGTGGTGATTTTCACCAATCTGGATGAACGCACCAAGGGGTATCCTGAACTTGCGAAACAGATGGGCGCACTCGATTACTGGGTCAAGGCACACTACCAGCCGAACCAGGTGGTTGACCGAGTGCACCGGCTTTTGGAGCAGAATGCCCGGGGATAGTTCATCAAAACTCGATCTACAACTATTGCCGCATCAGCAACTGTTTGTGTTTCTCAAATGGAATTCGATCTTGATGTTTGAAGCGAAGGGTGGGGACATCTGACTCGCTCTATTGGCTTAACTTGTACCAAATCCAGTCCCAGTCCTTCAATAGTTTCAAGAACGTCAGTATCATGGATAAAGTCAAGCCGAGCGCCAGAAACGGAGTTTGTTCCTTCTCGAACAGTAGACCGGCGATATACTGGGTAATGAACATGATTGGGCGAAGCACAAAGCCAAGGAAGAGAATTGTTACGGTGTAGACGACAACTGGTAGATACGCCGTTAGCAGGAGGGGGGTCACCTGCCAACGTGCGGAATCGGTAGATATAGAAACGGTCAGTATTTCAGAAAGCCATAAGGCTGATTGATACATTTCAGCAGAGAGTCCCGCGTGCTCCTCGTTGCTTATCAAAATCAATGTTGTTAGTTCAATGACAGAAACCAAAGAGGCGGCAGCAAGCGCACACAGGGCAGCCCATATCATCTTAGCCGAGGATCGCGATCCGATACGAAAGATTATTATAGATATGGCGATTGTCGTTACTGTGAACGGTAAATGTATAAGGCTAATCGTGAACGGCGAAGGCAACGTTAATGCGTACGATGACGTATGAGTCGCAGCCAAGGCACAATAGGAAAGGGCGCCATTGACAAATACTACCGGGGCTAAGAAATCGTAGATTGCGAGCGGAAGGATATACAGCTCCAATAGAGGTTTGATTTCGGGATTTGTAAGCGGAAGCAACCCGCTTTCAGCAACGAGTCGAATCGCAAACAAACCTAGCCACAGCCAAGCGTAGGGCATCAGGCCGGTAATAAGAATGGAGGGCATCCATGCGTGTAGTTCGGATGTGAAGAGAACTTGCCCAGCTACCATTGCTACTAGCCACGCGACGATAGTAAAAGCAATGTAGCGTGCTGATTTCATCGGGTGCTCGAATGCAGTATGAAGGACCATTGAGCGACCAAGCGATGTGTAGATAGCCCATAATCCTCTAATCCATTTGAATATGTTCTGTTGCCACGCAAAAGCTGAGAGGGTTGACAGTTTTGATTCGATGGAGTGTAGTCGTGCGAGAATCGCTTTGCGATGGCTCTTTCTGAGCAACCAATCTATTAGAGTACCCAAAGCGCTCAGAACAAAGCAAAGCATGAATACTGTAGGCCAGCTCCAAAATTCAGGAACAGCCGAACTAGGATCGATTTCAGGGTTCACGTCGTTTGGAGTTTCCGAGATGTTTTAGTGATTCTACCACGCTGACAATGTGCGGCATACGCATTCAATAATCAACAAAAACCACGATCGCTTAAGGCAGGTCGTGGTTTGAAGGAGGGGTGGCGAATCAGAGCGGGATCTTGTAAAGCTGTTTGTCATTACTCATACCCGCGCTTTCGGAGCAGTCTGGCGATAAGATTCGCTAATCCGAGGGATAAAATCGTCATGACACTTAGCAAGCCTAAAACTACGGGTAGAATTGCAAGGGTGCTGACAAAGGAAATAGGAAATGCTATTGCAGAATCCAATCCTATTCCAGCCACAACACTCTGTTTCCAATCGCCGGTAAGAGCATATAGGACCAGGGAATAGAAAGCGCTTGCGGCTGCACCGAGAATAACCAGATATGTCACCGGGAATGAGGAGATGTAGAAGACGAGCGTTAGGACGATGACCATAGGTCCCCATTTCGTAAGCGCATTCCGGAGCAGGCGGTGTTGTGGGGCCGCTAGGGCAAGGACCCATCGCAAATACAGCATGTACAAGGGGCCAATGATGGCATCCCACCATCGAGAAACAGCGAACGGAAGTGTGACAGTGAAATCTCCGACGATGTGAATCGACGTAACTTCTTGGATGGGAATATTGGAAAACCATCGTACCGTGCCCCAAAACAACAGAATAAGAACGGCGCTGGCCGTCATGATAACCAACGGGGTAGTGCCGTCAAACGTGCGATGCACTATTTCCTCCTTTCTGATTCTAATTGTGAAAATGTGCGTTGAATGGTTACTCGGACCTTTGACCGTAGCAATAAGTGACCTATCTGTCAAGCTGGAGAGAGAGTCGGTGGGATTGTCCGTGCCTCGATCGTTACGGTAGAAGATCCAGTCGGGAAAGAGAAAAGGGGCCGCAGTATTCACATGGAGTTGCCTCATCCGGCAACTTTTCAGCCCTTTGAAGGTGGATAGGTATGCGCTACAGTGCTGACATGAATACGAAGAGCTATGTTAGCAGCCCTTGAATCCCTTCAAAGATTCCCTCACCGCGGTTCGAACGTCGTTCAGGAAGCGGAGGTTCGTGTAAAACGACGTCTTTTGAGTTTGGTTTTCTTGCTGGGGTAAGCCAAAATCTCCCGGTTCGAACCTGACACTCTTGCCTGAAGGGGTTTCCAAGAAACTCTGGATAACCCCAAACGGTTTTTGGGCTGAGATTAGGACCGTTTTGTCCCTAAGAATCCAGTTCGAACATATTTGGCCCAGGAGCTCGCGTTTAGTCTCTGGAGAGCCGCTTTGGAAACGGCGAAGAGCAGATTCGGAGAATTCGAAAACTTGACGGCACTTTCTGATACCGGATCCGTTGCTGGATAGTAAGTTGCCAAGTTGCTGCTTTAGCCCGACCGACTCATTCATGAGTTCGTTCTTTTTTCGCAGATATTCACCGTCACTGATCAGGCTCTTTAGCTTCATGTTTAGCAGTTCGGAGACTTCCTGTTGGCAACCGGCGATTCTCTTCTCCAGGGAAGCTGCGATCTTTCTGTCTCTTTCCCGTTCGTCGTCCTCGAATGTCTGGAGTAGACCAAGCGCCCAAGTAAGAAACGGTTTGCTGATTGTGACGGATTTCAGGAACGCCACAACCTGTTGCTCCAACTCCCGTTCTTCTATAACCCTTTGCGAGCACTTGATTCCTGGTTTGTGTTTGGTGCAGTGGTAGTAAACGTATTTCTTGCGAGTGCCCGTAGTACGCAGGAGCTTGTATTTGTTCTCAGCGGTAACCGCAGCTCCGCATTCTCCGCACGTCATGATACCCGAATAAGTGAATGCCAGCAGGATTCCGCCGTAGTAAAAAGGATTCGTGAAGATCATGTACACGGTGGTGGGAGATATCGGGCCGCCTTTGCTCGTCCGTGTCGGTCGTTGCCTCAGCCCCCATTCCTCGGCTGCTTTCTTGCGTATCGCATGGGGGGTATACAGGCCGGACAACATCATGTCCCACATGGCACGGACGATCTCAAAACGTTCCGGGTCCCGCACGATCGTCTTCTTTTCTTTGTCGTTGAGGTAGCCGAAAGGTGCCTGGCCAGGCCTCCACCCCTGTTTCAATTTCGTTCTAAGGCCGCGCCGGGTATTGTCACTGAGGTCGTCGACATATTTCTTGGCCATCCCGAATTCCATCTGCATCCAGAACTTGTCGTTGCCCGAATTCCTGAACGTGTTTTGCGGGGTGTAGATTGTCTGCAGTTTCTTTTCCTCCATTGCCCAGATCAGGGCCCCGCCGTCGACCGGATTTCGAGCGAGCCGGTCCAGCTTCCAGCAAAGGACCGTGTCGAGCTCGCCTTTGTTGATCTTCGCCATGAGGCTATTGAAGACCGGCCTCCCAGGTGATTTTGCCGACTTGGATTCGGTTAAAACGAAAGGTATGCCGAGCCCCTGATGTACGGCGAACTCCTTCAATTCCTGAATTTGCGAATCGATCGACAGAACCTGGCGATCTTCCGATTCCGTTGACTTTCTGGCATAGATAGCGAGTTGACCCATAGAAGTTAGCTTGTGATGTTCGGAGCAGTTGGTTTGCGAGGATCGGGGGCGCCACCGGGCCTGTTCTCACGCTTGGCTTGAGTTCCCACGGGTCCGGGATTTCCATTCGATAGTAACCGGAATAATGACACAAGCCTGCGGGCCATCGCCCACGCTTCCTTGTCGGATAGCTCCGCTGAATACTGGTCTCGATAGATGCGTTTCAGTTCGTCCACATGGTGTTGCTGAATTGGCATACGGGCCATTGTACACGACCCTTTGGAAGTCCAACTCGGATGAAAAGTGGTATCCGAAGGCCACTATCTGTGCATAATTCCTATGCGAACACCAGCGAAAATGATTGACAATGAGACCCCCACGTCCTATTCTTGCATAAGTAGGACATCCGGTCAACACCTTATCCCATTAAAAACCAAGCAGTTACGCGGACTCTAAAGCGTCCCCGCATTTCTATCTGCGCTCTTCGCTGTCTGTTCTCCGGCAGTCTTACGCCACTGACTTCGTTCATCCAAGTTCAAAATGCCCAATGTTCACGGGCCTGATACGCCTAACTGGATCAAGATTCCCCGCGCTCTATCGGGTCTCACTTATGCAAGAGTGAGACATCGATATCCGAGGACCGCTTCTTCACGCAGGAAAACCGGCCCGAGGAGCGCATTAAGAGAGACGCTTTCCGAGCAGGTTCGGAGGATTTCCGTGCATAAGGACGCGGAGTACCATCTTGGCAGAAGCGACCTGGAGAAGCTCATCAACGCCTCGGAGCAAGACCGCGACCGGGCGCTCATCACGCTTTTCGTTGAGACGGGCATCCGCCGCTTCGAAGCGGCCAAGCTCGTAACCGAGGACCTTGATGTCAAGCAGGGCATTTTGATCGTGCGCAACGGAAAAGGCCGCAAGCTCCGAATGCTACCGCTATCGAAGCGGCTTCTCGAAAGGCTAAAGACTTTGTGTGCGCCGAATCCGGTGGCTCCACTCTTCAGAACCGCCAAAGGCGGTTTTTTGAGTACCCGCCAAATCAACAGAATCGTCGCTGCGTCGGGAGCCCGTGCTGGCATTCGCAATCCAAACCCGCGTCAGAAGAACGTTACGTGCCACCTGTTGCGCCACAGTTTCGCCCGCCACTGGAAAGAAGTCGGCGGCAGCATCGAAACGCTGGCGAAAATCCTGGGTCACGCATCGGTAAAAACGACCTGGGACCTTTACGGCACGCAAAGCATCGATGACGTCATACACCATTACCACAACACCATCACCAAAATCACCAATCCGAAGAAAGGAGAAACAAGATGAGAATTTGGTCACTTGCAGTGGCGTGCATTTTGGATAATGCAGCTGAGGGGAGACTCAAATGAAACGACTCATTCTCGTGTTGGCAGGCACGGCGATTGGAACTACATTAGTTTTGTCGTGCGGTGGCGACAAGGCTAGCAAGCCCACTGAACCTGCGGAAGACACAACCGCACCGACGATTGTCGCGACTTCGCCGACGTCGAACGCTACGAACGTTCCAATTTCGACGTCCATCACCGCCACGTTTTCCGAAGCGATTAACTCTACAACGGTTACCACCACATCCTTCACACTTTCGTCAGGGATTACGGGAACGGTCGTTTACAGCGACAAGGTTGCCACATTCACTCCAACAACTTCCTTGGCCGCTGGCACACAATACACGGCGACGTTATCGACGGCCATAAAGGATCAGTCGGGGAATCCGTTGTCCAGCACCTATTCATGGAATTTTACCACAGTTGTTACTCCGGGTGACAGCGTGCCGCCAGCTACGATCACCGACCTACAGATACTCGATGTCACTGCACATTACGCCATTTTGTCATGGACCATGCCAGGTGATGACGGCATGACTGGCACTGCTTCAGTGTATGTGATCAAGTACAACACAGTCCCGATCGACGCATCAAACTGGGACGCGTCCGTTCAGTATGGCGGCTCCACATCGCTCAAAGTAGCTGGAAGTATCGAAATAGATACCGTGAAGAGCCTCGAGGAGAACTCGGAGTACTACTTTGCCATCAGAGTCAGGGACGATGCCAGCAACTGGTCCAGAGTGTCCAACAGTCCTGCCCAATCAACTCTGGTCGGCGGATTCCCGTTTGGAATCTACTCAGATTATCAAGTTGGCGACGCAAACACATTCATTTCATCGATCGATGTCGCCGACATAGACGATGATGGTGACCCGACATCCTCGTTGGAGACGGACACTGCCACCAGGCAGTATACGCCGGAATCAACAACGGTACGGGGATGATCTCATTTTCGAAGGTGTTGGATCTCTACGACTCAAATCCATGTAACCCCAGCACAATCCATACGGTACAAGTAAAAGCATCCAAAGGTATCGCCAGCGCCGCGAATTACACCAGTATAGTCGCTTCTTATGCCAACCCTGATGGCGTGCACATATTCGAGAATCGAAAAGGTGACCTGGACTCCTTGGTGGGTTACATCTACGGTCCCTATAATTCGCAAATGGATCGAACCCCGACTCTCTTAGCGCTTGCCGATATGGACGGTGACTTCGATACTGATATTGTTATTGCTGGTGCGGGTTCGCCTAACATAGAGTGGTTGCTTAATGATGATTATGGGCGCTACTTCACCAACGGCCCAGGGACGATTTCGATTATAGGCACTCCTGTTGGCATCGCTCTTGGCGATTACGACTTGGATGGATACGCAGACATTGCCGTCGTCGCATCCGAGCCACCCCTGTTCTATGTCTTCGCGACCAATCTGTTTGTGCCAGTCCAGCCACTGGTCGGTCAGCCCACTAGCGTTTCAGTTGCTGATCTTGACGGTGAGACCGGGACGGACCTTGTCGTGACCACTTACGATAGCGTATATATATTTTTGAGTCAGGCTGGGTCTTTCTCTTCACATCAGAGTTTCTATCTTCCGTCTAGTGGAGCCGTCTGCGCCGATTTCGATCTGGACGGTGACGAAGATATATTTGTTGGAATCGCAAATGGACTTTACTTCATCAAGAACATGGGGGGCGGTCAGTTTCAACGGGCAGACCGCTTAGACGGATATGCTCAAATCTTCTCTCCCAAGATGATCAAAGCTGCTGACTTCGATCTTGACGGCGACCCTGACATTCTCTTTGTAACCCAGACTGGCCGTTTGTATCGGTTCACGAATTATTGGCAGGAAGAACATTAGATATAGCACGAAGGTAGAACGCATTGACAAAGACGGTGGCTG
>CAZCLL010000084.1:0-11065 GCA_964499555.1 uncultured Fastidiosipila sp. | reverse complement strand
AAGAAGGTTATACCCTATTATTAAATGAAACTTTTAGATGTTACATTGTACTAGTGCCTCTCTTTCCGAATAAAGAGCAGCTGCCAGAGTATGGCCAAAGCCGCATAGGCCACTGCCATCACAAAGTAGGAGAGATCTAAACCTGCTTCCAAGCGGAAAAGCCTCGCCAACTGATTCAAATAACGAATATCCCAAGAAAGCGACGTAAGAGCCCGCAGCGCCGGAATCTCATTTCCCAAATAATGAATAAACAAAGCCGGCACATGCACGATCAGGAGCATGCCGGACACCAGACCTGACAAGGCTGAATTAAACGCATAAAGCGCTGCGGCAGCAATCATTGTTACCGCAAACACACCAGTAATCATCACCAGGATACTCTGTAAGATATTGGGCATTAGGGTCAGAAAATCCAAAATCGACGCCCGATACGTCTCCGTGATGATTCCATAACTAATCCAAGAAGCAATGAGGAGAACCACACAAGTTAAGACCTGTAGAAAGATGGATAAGGCGGCTTTGGCCAATATAAACTGCCAAGCCTGCAAATTCTGCGCCAAATTGCGCTCTTGCGTGCCCAAAATGTGGTCTTCCATGTACACCGCGTAGAAGAGAATCGGGAAAGAATAGAAGGGCATCGCCTCCACGATATCCAAGCTATGGAAGCGGATATCCTCCAAATACGCGATTTTTGTGGTGATCGGGTTCGGATGGTTGGCGGACTGGATCAGCAAGAACAAGAACATCAACAGTATCAACGGAACCATCCAGAGAATGAGCGTGTTTTTACGCCTAATCCGAAAAAGTTCGGCAGTGAAGTAATCACGCATCGTCAGAGCCTCCCGTCAAAGAGACGAAATACTCACCCATATTCATGGAAGAAAGGTAGAACTCGTAGACCTTAATCCCCGCCTCAAACAGGATCGTCGCAATCTTGTCCATCTCATCCAAGTGATTGAATATCATAATCTTGCCCGCCCCGTCAATCTGAATATTGGTCTCTCCCATCCTGGCTTCAATCGCAATCACGGCCCTCGCAGGTTGGTCCACGCGCAAAACCAGCTCGGTCCGTAAGGTCGCCTTGAGCGAAGCCGTCGTCATTTCTTTGATGAGCTGACCCTTGTTCAGGAAGCCGCAGTGACTGCCGAACGCTTCAAGCTCCACCGGCACATTGGCCGTAATCAAAACCGTGGTGTACTCATTTCGGCTTACCTGATTAATTGCGTCGCGAAGCTCATCACGACGTTCTAAATCGAGCCCACGAAAAGGCTCATCCAAAATAATAATCTCCGGATGCCCCAGAAGCGTCGCCGCCAATGTCAAGCGCCGCAACTTACTGACGCTGTAATTCTTGACCGTCTCATAGCCCGAATCGATGCCCAGCCAATCCAAGACCTTATCCGTTTCTTCGCGGTAATTACGTAAGCCTTTGAGCTTCGACAAATAGATCAAGTTATCTCTTGCCGTCATATAGGGGTAGAAGGCATCCGTCGGAATATAACTCATCGTCGACCGCGAACGCTTCAGGGAAGCCCGGTCCGATTTGCCAAACAAGATCACTTCCCCGGAATCCGGCTGCGTGAGTCCGGTGATAATCTCCAGAAGCGACGTCTTCCCCGCCGCTTCTCGCCCATAAAGCGTATAGACGGAGCCATACGGCACGCGAATACTAATATCCACTAGCGTTTCCGCAGCCTTGTTTCTTTTATTAATCAGCGACGTTTCAATCGCATACTCCATAACAAGGGGCTCCTTCTTTTCATTGTGCTCGTATGCGCGCCGGGTATAGTAGGGGTACCCCAGCAGAAATCGCCCCGACCCACGCTATCGCTAGGGTTTCTTCCTCATTTTGTTTGCTTGAACCGCCCGGAAGCGGAAGCCTACACCCCAAATCGTCTCAATCGGATCCTCCGGCAAGAACTCGCGCAACTTATTACGAAGTCTCGAGATATGCACATTGATCGTATTATCATCCGTCAAGTACATCGTCCCCCAGACCGCATTATAGAGCTCTTCCTTCGTCACCACCTTATTTTGCTCTTGCATCAAGTAATACAAGAGGTCAAATTCCTTCAGCGGCAAATAGACCTTCGATCCAGCAATCAGGAGCTCGTGCGTCGCACTATCAATTTCCAAATCCCCCGAAACCAAAACCTCACTCGCCACCTGATCCTCATTTAGAAGTCTCCGGAGCTGCGTCCGAATCCGCGCTTGGAGTTCCGCCGTCTTGAACGGTTTCGCAATGTAATCATTGGCCCCCAAATCCAAAACATCCACCAAGGTATGTGTATCGCCCTTCGCCGTCAACACGATAATCGGCACATTCGAGGCCGCCCGGAAAATCTTCAAGAGCTCCTCCCCGGACGTATCCGGCAGCATCAAGTCCAGCAAGATCAGGTCAATCGGCCGTCTCGCCCGCTCACTCCAATGCTTCAAGGCATCAATCCCACTATAGGCCTGCACACAGGTGTAATCCGCCTGCAACAACTCTTTCAAGAGGCTGTTGATCTCCGGATCATCATCAACAATCAAAATTCGTTTCGTCTCAGCCATGAGCACCTCTTTTCTACTCCGTGGTCTAGCCCCAGGAGCTAGCTATCCGTGGCCTCTTCTATTACGGCCAAAGCCCTCGCCGGAAAGTTCGTTATGATCAGGTCAACCCCCAGATCACGCATCTTCGCAATCTCTTCTTCTTCATTAACGGTCCACGTATTGACCTGAAGCCCTCTATCATGGGCCTTCTGTACAAAGTCTTTTGTCACCAAGTCTTTCGCCGGATGAAGCGCCTCTATCCCATAATGCTTCGCCAAGCCAAAGGTCACCCGATGGTGGTTCTCAAATAGAAATCCGCAAGCAAGTTCTGGAAAACGCCGTTTCACCCGCATCATATAAGGAAATACAAAGGAAGATAAAATCACTTGCTCTGCCATCCCTGCCTCAATCACTTGCCTAGCCGTCCTCGTCGCCAAATTCCGGTACTTATAGAAGTACTTGTAGGAATGCTTAATTTCAATGTTCGCGTAAAGGTTTTTCTCTCTGACCAAAGCCAGTAACTCCGCCAAGGTCATAATCCGCTCAGCTTCTGCTCCCTCAACATGCCAAGCAAAGTTCATTTGTCTAAGTTCTGCCAAACGGTAGTCCGAAACTTTGCCCTCTACCCCACAAAGCCTCGCCAAATCCTCATCATGGACAATCACAATCTCATCATCCGCTGTCAAACGGACATCCGTCTCGATCCCATATGCGCCTTCTTCTGCTGCCAACAAAAACGCTGTCCTTGTATTCTCCGGGGCTTCCCCACTGGCTCCTCTGTGAGCCAAGATTCTACACTTCTGCATACACCCTCACGAACAGATTATTGTCATGGCAAACAAGTCCAAAAGCCCAACTTGAAGCGTGCTTAATTTCTTGCCTTCATGATACATTATTTTCTAAAAAATTTCTGAATTCTTAACACTCGCATTCCAACGGCAAGCGATGTTGGAGATTGTTTTCCCTAATATTCTCAAAATAGAAAAAATCCGCAAACCATGACAGCTTGCGGATCTACTTCTGGTGCGTCTTCAGGGACTCGAACCCTGGGCCCACTGATTAAGAGTCAGTTGCTCTACCAACTGAGCTAAAGACGCAGTTCTTGAGGCACGAATGACATAATAGTCATTTGCTTTCTATGTGTCAAGCGCTTTTTTAACAAAGGCATGCTTTCCGTCATCAGAATATATTATCTATTTTCTTGTACTTATTCTTGCTCTCTTTCTGAATTCAGTGTCTCTAGTGCCTTCTCCTTACTTCGCACAAGCTGATCCCCCCATTTGTTCAAGATGGGAAGCCAGTTGAGAAACATAGCGAAGGAAATCCCAATCAAGCTATCTACGATTCGTCCCACACTATACTGTAACGGATTCAGTCTTGCCCCTTCCGATAAACAGATTAATAGGTACACGACTGATCCTATCACAATGCCACCCGGTGCTTTCATTAGGATCAGGACTTGCATCAATGGCAAAATAAAGAGTCCCACAAGCGCGTGATAGAGTAAACCATCCGTCTTAATATTCAAAAGCTGTGTGAAGAACATAAGGAACAGGTAGCTATACAAGCCCGCAATAACTGTACCTAAAATGCGATTACGGCTGACTTTCCAAGTCGTGCTAAGATCTTGCTGCATACAGATGATTGAAGTGATGGCAATTCCGTAAGGTGATTGGGACACCCCTACCCACTGCAAAATCGTGCTCAAAACAACCGCAATCGTCGTCTTGATGACACGCATACCCGGTGCGTTAACCGTAAGGATTGCCCTCGTTTGCTTGGCATGTTTTTTAAGTGTCTCGGCAAAAGGATGTCTAGAATCGCTCATTTCATACCTCAAAGAATATAGATGATCACAATACACTCGAATAAGAGAAAACAACAAGGAGGCTTGCCTCATGTAGAGAAAACCTCCTTGCAATCAAACGCTAAGCCGTTTGTTCACTCACACACGATAGCCTTACACATACTTGCGGATGATATTAACAAACTGCGTGACTTCTTTGAAGAAGCGTTTCCGGTTGAAATCCACTTCTAAGCGAACTTCTTCGCCGGCACCCGAATAAATACGAAGTTCTGCCTGCATAAGGATCGAGTCCACTTCAATCGCAACAACACGATTATAAGGTAAGTAACGCACCCTGTAACCACCAAGGTTAACATCGATCTCTTCGCTTCCTTCTTGGACAAAGATAATCCCTTTCGCGGTTGCCAGCAAAAGATGAGCATGTTTGAAGATCTCACCTTTCTTGGCTCTCTCGTCCCGATACTCGCGCGGTAGATACACATAGTCGAGAATCTCGGTATCTTCCACAAGAAGTGCTTCTCTTTTCAGAATTGCTTTAAAGATAGCCGGAACTTCAAAACCACCATTGACTAACTCATCGGCTCTTTTCTGTACTTCAGGAATCATACTCACTCCTTATATCTTAAGCAGCTTTACTGCATTGCCCTCACAGATTTTTTCATATACTTCTGCAGAGAGCTTGTTCGTTGCCAGACATTGGTCGAGATAGGAAGACAGGGGGAACACCATTTCGGTATTAACCATGTCCGTTCCAAAAAGCAATTTCTCCTGGAAGTCATTCAAGAATGCTAGACCAAAGTCTGGGTCTCTCATCACAGCCTGACCTCCACTATTTGCAGACATGTCGGCATAGAAATTCGGATAGGTCGATAACAAGTAAGGTAAACGACCACCAGCTGTGACCGGTCCTTGTCCCCAACTGTTTCTACCCTCACGATCCTGAGGAGCATCACCGGAAATCTCAATCCAAATCGGTTGTGAATGAGCGATTAAGACGAGATTCGGATACTTCTGCAGTGCCTCTTCTAGCATCGGCAAGCCTGCATGATCGGCAATCCCATAATTGAAACCTTGCTCAGGGCTCATGTGAAAAAGCAAAGGGAGTTCCAGTTTCTCAGCGGCTTGGAAAACGGCTTGAATCATAGGACTTTCAGAAATCCACTCGTTGATCGTAAACTCGCCAATCCCCTTCGCTCCCAAGGCTTTTTGCTCTGCCAAAAACGATTCCACATGGTTCGGATCCATATCTGCATCAACATTGCAGAACCAAGAGAACACATCCGGGTATCTTGCGCAGATCTCACGGTTTTCCTTATTTCCGCCATTGCTCTCTCCCATAGATAAAGCAATACCACGTGAAATCCCAAGTTTCACCATGTGCGGAATCATTTCTCCCACAGGTGAAAAATACATAGCTGGACCTCTTGTACTTCCCTCTAGACTCAAATGAAGATGAACATCAAATTTTCCCATACTATCCTTTCTGTTTGCTACATTAGCGCTCAGCAGTCCCAACTATACGAATCCTTCCGTCATTCCTGAAAAAATCAATTATTGGAAACTGCTGAGTAGCAAAACTTATAGACCCGAGGCGATCGCGGCCTTCATAACCGCCTTTTCATTGATCTCCGCTCCAGTCAACTCAGCCGTGATCTTCCCTTCACTCAAAACAAGTACCCTGTCACTCATAGAGATCAGCTCAGGCATATCGGAAGACACCATAATGATGGTAACGCCGCGAGCAGCCATATCCGTAAGCAGCATGTAGAAGTCAGCCTTTGTACCAACGTCAATGCCTTTGGTGGGTTCATCGACGAAGAGGATGTCAGGATCATTCAACAACCACTTCCCTAAGATCACCTTTTGCTGATTACCACCGGACAAATTGACAATTCGAGTTTCCATTGAAGGAGCCTTGATCCGCAGATTCTTGAAGAGCTCCGTACAAGCCTCCTTTTCTTGCTTCTGCTTAACGAAACCGAACCTTGAGGTCAACTTAGGTAAACTCGCCAGAGACATATTCTCACGAATCGAATTCATCCAGACAATTCCGTTCTTCTTCCGTTCTTCCGTAATGAAGCCAATGCCGTGAGCAATCGCTTGTTCTGGATTATTGATCTGAACCTCTTTGCCCCTAATGAACACCTTCTTGCTCACACCTTTTGTGTATTGGCCAAAGATGGCGCCAAGCGTTTCGCTCCTACCAGCACCGACCAGACCACCAAGTCCCAAGATTTCACCTTGCTTCACACTAAAGGAAATATCTTCCACAATATTCTTTCCGGGAATGGTTGGATGCGGCACGGTTAGATTCTCAACACGCAACACTTCGTCGCCGATTGTGACATCACCCTTCGGATAAAGATCCTCGATCTTACGGCCAACCATCTCCTCAACCATGCGATCTTCGGTCACTTCAGCGATCGGACGAGTCGAGATCGTTTGACCATCTCGCATGACCGTGACACGATCACAAATTCTGAAGATTTCCGCTAACTTATGAGAGATATAGATGATGGACGTACCCTTTTTTCGGAGACCATCCAAAAGATCCATCAGATTATCTACTTCACTATCGGTTAAAGCGGTTGTCGGTTCATCGAGAACCATAATCCGTGGGTTCTTGGAATAGGCTCGTAGCAGTGAAATCGTCTGCATTTGACCACTGTTCAAGGGCCTTACATGCATCTTGGGTGAGATCTCAAGCTTGGCAAGATCAAGAAGTTCTTGTGTATCTTTATAAAGCTTGTTGAAATCAACGAGCCCACCCTTGATCGGTAAATTTCCAACAAAAATGTTCTCAGCAACCGATGAATCCATCATGACGTTAATTTCTTGATAGACCATCTCGATACCGGCTGTCTGGGCATCCTTAACTGTATTGAAGACCTGTTTCTGACCGTCAATCAGTATGTCGCCTTCATATTGACTCGCAGCATAACTACCTGACAAAACCTTCATCAGCGTAGATTTACCCGCTCCGTTCTCCCCTACGATTCCGAGAACTTCACCCTGGTATAAGTCAATCTTCACTTCATTAAGAGCCAGAACACCGGGAAAACGTTTGGTAACATTCTTCATTTCCAAAAGTTTTTCGCTCATATTTTCCTCGCTTTCTGATAAATTCAATTATCTTGTTCTTAAGCACCCATTCCGCTTCTGGAACGACGAACTTTGTCAACATAGAGTGAAAGCACGAGCACTGCACCAAACACAAGATTTTGCCAGTAAGAGGAAACGCCCATCAGTACCAAACCATTACGGATCAGGGCAAGGAGCAAGGTACCGAGGAAAGTACCGAAGAGAGAACCGGTACCACCACCCGTGGAAGCACCGCCGATAATTGTCGAAGCCATAATTGTCATTTCTGTACCAGCACCGATTGTCGGCTGAGCACTGTTGAAACGAGAAGCGTAGATGACACCGACCAAAGCAGCCAAAACAGAAACAAGGATGTTGATGATATAACGGGTCTTGTTGACATTAATACCAGCCAAGCGAGCGGTATCTTCATTACCACCGACAGCACAGACTTCACGACCATACTTGGTACGGCTTAGAATGATTTGAAAGATAATGCCGATCGCAAGTGCGATAATAAACGACCAGTAGATCCCGCCAATAGAGCCCTGGCCAAGGCTTTCAAACCACTTCGGCTTATTTGCTCCCAGCAAAGTCGGGTCGCCTTTTGTGTAAACAAGAATGGCACCATCAATAACATAGCGTAGACCCAACGTAGCCACGAAAGGGGTCAAACCAGCAGATACAACAAAGATTGCTTTAAGGAAACCGATCACGGCACCAAACGCCAATGCGATCAGAATCGAAGGTAGAGCAGGGACACCTGCCATCATACAGGTGGCGCACACAACACCACCAAGACTGGTCACAGCACCGATTGTCAGGTCCATACCACCAGACATCATGAGAAGTGTAATAGGCGCTGCAATAATGAATGAATAACTTGTGTTACGCAGAACATCCATTAAGTTTCCAATGGCAAAAAAGTTTGTATTAATGGATCCAATGATAACTATAAGAACAAAAACAACTGCGATTACGCCAAATTCCGGTTTCGTGAGAGCAGCATCAAGCCACGTGCGTTTCTTCAGTTTCTCAGCCATAAAGAGGACTCCTAACCTTTCTTAAAAAGCCAACTTTGCGACAGTTGGCTTTTGTAATAACAATTAATTACCTAAATCGATGTTGTTATCAGCAGCATATTGGTCTACATCTTCAGGATTGATCAAATATGTGCCAGTATCGTTAATGAACTGAGGTTCAACCCCGTTCTCGATCTTTTCATAAGCAAGCTTAACGGCTTCATAACCCATTTTGTAGAAATCTTGATTCAGCGTTGCATCCAATGCACCATTTTTGACATAGTTCAAAATATCAGCCGAAGCATCAATACCAATTGTAATCCAGCTATCTTGTAAATTATTCTCTTGAATAAAGCTAGCCGTACCGATCGTTGCAGCCGAACTATTTCCACAAGCAATCGCATTCAGGCCCGGATTTGTCTTCAGTTCGTCCGTAATGACTTGGTTTGCTGTAGCGGCAGAACCATCATCGAAACGCATACCCAAACTCTTAATATTGCTATGCCCTTCCAAAGTTTTCTCAAAAGCTTCAAACTGCGCATTTATAGCTTCACTAGCCGAAGTATTAATGTAAAGAACTTCATACGTCTCATTAGGATCTGCCTTTTCAATAATGGCATTTGCCAATTCAACACCGATTTGGATCTGATCTGTACCGATCTGGAAATCAATGTATTCTTCAGGCAATGTCAATTGAACCGATGCAGTAACAGCACCATTCTCACGCGCTCTGGTCAGTGCTGGCCCGAACATATCTGTAGTCAGGAAAACTCCGAAAATCGCATCAGCATTTGCTACTACTGCTTTGTCCAAGAGTTCTGCCATCTCAACCGCATTGTTGCGCTCAACCGGCGCGAGCCAGTTTGCTTGCCAGCCTACTTCTTCACAGGCATCTTTAAAACCTGCTTCCGCTCTGGACCAAGCCGCACCACCAGACATCAACGAAATGAAATACGCTTTCTTCTGATCCGAGTCACCACCGCTATTGTTGTTACATGCTGTAACACTTCCGATCAGACCTGTTGCCAGCACTAGGGCAAGCACCTTCTTCAAAAACTTCATAGCACACCTCCGTGTTTTGTGGAATAATTACAGTATAGGAAGCTTCACTTTGCTTTTCATTAGTCTTTACTGTCATTAATTGACCTGAGGCTGGCAAATATTTATTATCGATTAGAGTCACTTAGTCTTTTTAAACAAATGTTAGATCCTATTTTTGTATCATTTGCATAAAACACAATGGAGGAGAACATGGACCCGCAACCATTCACAAGCTATAACCGTAACATTCCTTACATGAGTTTGAAAAAAGGCATCCTTCTTTTTCGTTTTCAAGACATAAAGCACGGCGAAATAGCTTTTCATTCATACAAAGGCTATCAACTCATGTTGATCCTAAACGGCGAAGTTACGATTCAAACAGAAGAAAAAAGTTTCCCTGCAAGACCCGGCACCTTCATGATCTGCCCACCCGAAATCTTACATACAACGAAAATCCCAGAAGAAACACGTGATTATCATCGTTTTGTTTTACATGTTGATACCGATCTCTACTTAGATGCCCTGGATGATATCGGCGGTGATTTCCATTTACCATTCGATGGTGAGGATCTCTTCACTTATGATTTTGACTACCCGGATCTTGCCCCCTTGGTTACCGCAATGGAGTCTCTCTACACCCATGGCAATTATAATGATGCCTACACCAGAAACGGCTATCGCCGAACGCTCTCTGAAATCCTACTCATGGTCGAGCGAGACAGCTTAAAACACAAAGCAGAAACCAACTATCGCTTAAACACCCTTGCCATCCTAGCCCGTGACATGATTCAGAAAGAGTATAAAGACCCTTTACTTACACTCGAATCCATCGCAAACCGTCTTTACATCAACAAAAGCTACTTAGCCAGAGTCTTCCGTGACCTCTACCACGAAACGGTCTATCAAAAGATCATAGACTTGAGACTGAACTACGTCGTAGAGCAACTCATGCAAGGCATAGCCGTAAAAGAAGCCTACCTCGAAGCAGGTTTCAGCGACTATTCCTCCTTCCTAAAATCTTTCAAAAAGGCATACGGCGTAACCCCAACCCAGTACGTACAGAACAGTACAAAGTAAACCCTCGAACAAGTAGATTCTGCAGCAAGCAAAACCTATTTAAAGACAACCTTCAATATCATGTTGATTTTCGAATAAAACCGGAATTACAAGACCCAAACAGGAATCTCCACCCAAATTGTCGTGTTGATTTTCGATTAAATCTGGAATTGCGAGACCCAAACAGCAATCTCCACTAAAATTGTCGTGTTGATTTTCGCTTAAATCTGGAATTGCGAGACCCAAACAGCAATCTCAACTAAAATTATCGTGTTGATTTTCGATTAAATCTGGAATCGGGAGAGGCAAACAGCAACCTCCACCTAAGTGATCGTGTTGATTTTCGATTAAATCTGGAATTGCATGACCCAAACAGCAATCTCCACCAAAACGATCGTGTTGATTTTTGATTAAATCTGGAATTGCGAGCACCAAACAGCAATCTCCACCTAAACGATCGTGTTGATTTTTGATTAAATGGTTCGAGTGTCTTTAGCACGATTTTTGCGGCAACATTGCGGCATTT
>CAZCLL010000083.1:0-11109 GCA_964499555.1 uncultured Fastidiosipila sp. | reverse complement strand
TGCCGTGGATGTAGAACTCGGTGCCTTGGTTCTGGCTGATCTTGCGCCCGGCATCGACGGCATCCTGCTTCTTGTCGAAGTGGCCGCTGCTACGGGTCGCGCCGTCTTTTTTGACGTCCCAGCCGCCATCAGCGTTGGGCACGACATGATGTGATCCTGGTTTCTTTGGCATGGTCGCCTCCTATTTCATGGTTTCCATTTATATGAGTTGATCGAACCGTTTTCGGCTACGCTTGGACCAACACCCGCTCCTCAGCATGGTCAACGCGCCACGCCTTGCCTCGGTCATCGGTCAGGATCACCGTGAAAACGGACCTGCCAATCGAGGCAGAACGGCCGTCCTCCGAATAGTCATCAATCCCGAAGTGAGCAGAAAGAACGGCCGAGACTACAGCTCCAGGTGGTGCCAATTGCTCGAAGTTTCTGAAGAGCGTTCTCTGACACATCCCGGCAAGAATCCGGTTCCTTTCAATGTCGAATTCCGAGGGCTCTATTCGCAGATCCAGGAGGTCAATTGTCACCGTTGGCAACCGGTGCTGATACGCCTGCCAAGCATAATGCTGGGCCGAACAGGAAAACATGTGAGCGATGCCGCTGGCAAAGCTCTTGATGTGTTTCCGACCCAATTTATTCGGCCCCAAAGGCGTATCTGCCGTTTCCACTGATCAATCCCCGCGCTTCGATTTATTAACCTCGCCAATCATAATATGGTGTAATTTTTCAAGGTTCTTCTGGGTCAGGTCTTTTAGAGACCCGACCGGTTTCTTCAATTCAAGTCGTGTTTGCGCAATCGCATAGAGCTCTTCTTTTGACATCCCAAGCTCATTAGCTCGGGCATAGATCGGCTTATAGAAACTTTGCTTCCACCGCTCCGGAGCCTTACGCCTGATCTTCGGACGAGCCATGGCAATTTGAGCATACAACCATTGAATGGCTTCATCGGACTTCTCGGCAGGTATCTCCTTGTACGTGGTGACATTAAACTCCTTTTTGATGCCACTCCAAATGCGCTGAGCAGCACGCTGGGGATCTTTTTCGGCCGCCGTATGAAGGTCGATGTATTCCTTTACAAGCTCTTGGATTTTTCGAGCTGTAGCATTTTCAATGTGCTTTCCGCCGGGATCTGTCTGCACGACGGTCTTTTTGACCACCCTCTCGGTAACAATATTCAGGTCTCGACCGGCTATCATATTTCCTTTGCCATTCACCGCCTGAATAACGTGGACGGAATTCTCATGACGCGGAAGCGGTGTATTCAGCTCGCGGACCATGCTGTACCAGTTGTCCCGATGTTTCCTGAGTTCTCCCTCCGAGAACTTGCGTCCTCGCGGATGGTTATTGTTGTAGTGTTCGACTTCCGCATGGCAATCAAAACAGAGGGGAATGCAGTTTTCAAAGCTGTCGTCACCGCCAAGGTGCTTTGGTTTGAGGTGGTGCGTCTCAATTCGGACCCCACAGAATTTGTGGCAAATGCAGCATGATCGCCCGCAGGCGACTAATGCATCTTCGACGATGTCCTTTGAAAAACTCATGTGCTCCCTCGTATCAATTGCTAATGCCCTGAACGGACTTTGCTGGAGGCAGGATCAGGGTGTTTTCCTCGGCCGATTCATCCTTCAAAACAGTTTCCGGGGGCTGAAGCGAAATCAGCCAGTCGGCTAAATCCGCTGACTCATGGTTACCGTTCTGGCTAAGGCTGAACAGCAGGTCCTCCTGGCGGGGTTGACCGAAAACCATCCGATAAAGGGCCAAGCCTTGCTTCAGTCGTTTGAGCTTCCCAACCTCCTTGCTGTACGGGAGCAGAGGAATGCGGCGCTCCACCCGGGCGGAACCGTCCTCGAAGATCCAATACGGGATGAGATCGGAATGCCCATTGGACTTTCGCTGGGCCGCGATATGGAAAAGGGCCTGCCACGGATCACCTTCCTCAAACGCCTCGGAGAGAGCAGTCAGACCATATCGTTCCGCGATATTCTTTCTGACAGCATGGCCTTTATAACGATGAACCCGACCTTCGCGTTGTTCAAGATCAACGGGATTGGAAGGCAGGTTCCAATGGACCACGGCATGGCACCAAGTGTGGAAGTCCAACCCTTCCTGACCTATCGAGGTCGACGCCAGAACGAAGGGACGAAACGGTGAGTTGAAGGCATCCCGCACCGAGTCGGCGCGAACGAGAGCCTGGTTGTTGTCGTCTCGAATATCCCCGAACCGGAGCGCGAAACGACAGCGGGTGTTGAAATCATCAAGAGCAAAGCCGTCGCCCGACATCTTTATTTCGTCGATTCGAATCTGCGCGGTCCGCAGTGACAACACCGATTGGATGCACTCGGCTATGCCAGCCACCTGTTCTTCCGGTGAGTGATCTTGGAGACCCAAAGACTCTCGAAGGACATGCACATATTCGTCGAGCACCGATTGGAGATTGCCGTCGATACCGTACTGAAGCGTTAACCGCCAATAAGTGTCCTCGCCGGAGCCTCGCAGCATGGCAATCGTCTCCGGCATATTGAAAAGAGATCGGAAGCCGGATGCGATTCTGGCTGCGGCTGACAGAAGGTTCGGATCGGCAGCGTCGAGCCCGGCACCGATACGGTGAAGTGCTCGCAAGGCACACACGCCAGGACCGGCAAGAGCCAGATCGCAAAGCACATCGACCAGATCATCCGGCTGAGGGCCGAGAGGAATGTTACCCTCCGCCATGCTGACCAGCAGGTCGATGTGATCTTTGAAGCGAGTGCCAGATTCATGGTCCGGTGTAGCGGATCTCCATCCCGAATGGCTCTTACACCAGTCCAGCAACCCGTTATGAGAATCGAGTAAAATGGGAGCCGCCCAATACCATCGCTCATCAGCTCGCGTCCCTTCCCCGGCACGAGGCAGGGTTTCGACCAAACTACGGCAGGTAGCCTTAACCTCGTTCCTCAGTTCCTGTGCGTCCACTGGTCCGCTTCCATGGCGCAGTGCAATCTCGAGCGGATCAATCTTGGTGGCAAGGGTTGGGGACGGCAGCAACCAGGCAATAACCGGCATACCAGTAAGGCGATTGTCGTTTGAGGCTACCGCAAACCGCAGCAATGGCTTGATCTTGTCATAGAGTTCGCTGTGGGAAACCGAGGTTCCGGCGATCATCATTCGTTCGGCTTCGTAGGAGCAAATTGACGCAACCGCGTCCGGAACGGCGCTCCAAGAGGAAAACACAAGGGCTTTGGTCAGACCATCCTTGTCCCGGTATGCGCCGCCAGGCCCGATATACGGCATGGACGGCGGCATCCATAAAAGCTGCCACATGCCCTTATCAATAGTGTCTTCGAAGAGCACGCGCATCCTTGGGTTGGCAGGATCGAGAGCCTGATAGCCCTCCAGTTTGTCCTTCGTCAGCAACTGCCCATTTGCCGATGAAAGAGTTCCGCGAAGAGCATCTGAAGGGGCATTTAACTGGGCATCCAGCTTATGCCTCAGCTCATAATGTTTCAAAAAGTTGATCAAGTAAGGAGCAGACTTCCAGTATTCAATTGGTTCCCCGGCTTTAACGCAGATTGCCACTGCGTCAACGGTCGCGGCGTGCTGAAGATCCGCTGGCGTGAGGGGAGCCGTCCGCTCGATCTCGGTCAGCATTGAGTTGTGATCACGAGTCGTCGCGACCCGCTCCGTTCGGCACATGACGTTCAGGAGCGCTCGTTCAAGTTCGGCCTTTTTCCCCAGATGACATACGGAGCCCTTTGCGCAGGCGTGGAGCGTTGTTCGATGCTCTGACAAAAGACTTTTGACCTCGTCTACCTTGCCGGAATCATTGAAGAGGAAGTTCAGTGTCCTGATGAAATCTGGATAGTGGTCGTCCTCGTCATTCTCCTGGTCGAGGGTGAACATTTTGTAGGGCGTTGCGGACAGCAGGAGAACGCGAACGTCGGGATGTTCAAAGAGCGCGGTCGCCAGCATGGAGGCTTCATCATCGCCATCCAACAGGTGCTTGAATCGTTGGAATTCATCAAGGATGACCAAATCGGGCTCAAGCGCGGAAAGGCACACTGACGCCAGCTTGCTTCTGAGTTTTCCGATCAGGTCGTAGCGAAGCTCAGAGTCCTCCCAAGGAATTCTGCTGTAGTCCCGGTATCGGGCAAAGCGTTCACAGCCTTCCTTCAAGGCCGCATACAGTTCGGCATCCTCAAGGACAGCCCGGCGAAAGGCCTTGGAAAGGTCTGTATCCAGATCCTCTGCTGGGAGGTTTTTGGCCTTGGCTCGCCAGTTATCCTTACCTGCTGTCGCCTGAAGAATGTTGAGGAGGCCTACGCGCAGCCGTCTGCGCCGTTCATTTTGCGCCAGGGGCAAGTCGTACAGCATCCGATAGAGAATCGCCCGTTCGTCGGCATGCCCGCCTCGACTGCGGGCATGATCGAAGGCTGTACCGGGCGTCAGGCTGATGAAATTTACCTTGTTCTTTCGCAGCGAGCGCACTTGCCTGGGCAGGTAAGTCAGTCGCGTGGCGATTGAAAAACCATCTGTGTCGCTGACATTGAGCCGATTGACATTCTGGGTCGCGATGGCGGCATTGGAGCAGATGTAGATTACATCGACCCGATCCACCTCGTCTTGAAGGTGCTCCAAGGTCTTGGCGATGATTCCCCGGGCGACTAGCGTTTTTCCAAGTCCAACTTCATCGGCGATCAGAAAACGGGAAGTTGGGTCATTGCCATAGAGCCGCTTGAAGACGTACTCTACGGTCTTCCTCTGGAAATCTTTCAGACCGGCCAAGGCGGGGGCTGATAAAAAGCGGTTGCTATGCATCACGCCCTCCGATAGCCGATTCAAAAACTGTCCAGAGGTTCAAAAAATCCTCGGGGATAATCGCATTCTGGCTTCCCTGGGACAGATCACGAACCAGCCCCGAGATTTCCGATAGTCGCTCCGGGTGTCGGCTGTACGTGCGGGTCAGCTCTTCCAGTAGCGGGATATCTTCACCGTCGGCCAACCGGGCCAACCATTTGGCAAACCCGGAGCCACTACCTGGATCAAGTCCGGATACCTTATCATCCCCCAGCAACAGCAGGAGATAACGCAGGAATCCCTCCTGATTGCTGATCACGGTTTGCAGGATGGCAGAGTTACGTTCTTCAGGAACGCCGGTAACGGGAACATTCAGAACGAACCGGGCCGAAACATCCGGATGGTTGGTCTTAAGTTCAAACGCGATGAGGCCCGTTACAGAAGAGGCGGAGAACTCTCCGAGGCCGATCCCACCGTGAGCATCGCCGTTAAGAATATCCACCGCGAAGTCCCGAGTAACGGTTATCGGCCATGCTATAGCACTGACGATCCCATCAAGGGATGGTATTTCTCCCGTCAACACCAATGCCCACAGACCGTCCTTCGATCCCGGACTGCAGTCGATGGACAGAGCTGTTTCAGCTATCCGGGAGCGAGCCCTCTCAACGGATTCCTCAGCCGCCTGCCGGAGCGCATCAATCTCTGCTTCCTTGCTCGTGTCAAAGTCGACAAGATATTCACCTAATCCGTCAGCGCCAAGAAGCTCGTCGATTCCGCCGACTCTGCTCTTCCGGCCAACTAGCCCGACCAGAATCTCGACATTCTTCGAAGCATTCAGCGCCGCGTTGGTTGCATTCGCAGACCCCATGATCACATGGGTATAGTCTGAATAGTACCTGGTCTCAAACAGATAGACCTTTGCATGGAGGCCGGTCGCAAGCGGCTGTTCGATGGCATCGTCTTCCTCGCCATCCTCGGTTTCCGCCGCGTCGTCCAGATGAAGACATTGCGTGAAGAGCTCAAGAGTCTCCTTCTTCAGGGCTGACAATGACTCCGGGCGTGAGATGAGAGCATCAGCGGCCTTGGTTTTTCTCGTCAACGCCCGCAGGGCCTCATCAGAACAGAACGGCGAAATGACGGCCATCCGATTCACCATGGGAGGCTCCCAGTCATACGCCTTCGTTCCCGGAAGATAGAAGGTCAGCTCGTCAAAGCCGTCGGGGAGTTCCCACTGGACTCGATGCAACTCGTCCGCGAATCTGAGCGCTTGTTCGCTCCTGCCAGGCTCTGTTGTTCCGGTGGCCAGATCAGGAAGCGTCTTGAAGAAATGAGCCAGCGGTTTATTTGATTTTGACTTCCGGCCTGCAATCGTCCCTTCGAGCTGAAGTGACAGGTCCCAGGACTGATCGGTGGTCATATTTCTCGTCAGGACAACCAGACGATACATCGAGCTGCTTTGATCGGGGCTGACAAAACGGATTGCCCAGACTTTTGGATGGAAGACGCCTCCGCCAGGGGCCGTTACCTCGACGACCATTTCCTCCAGAAACCCAAACAATGGATTGGGCTTGGCAATCTGGGGCACTTGAATCCGTCCTCGTTGCACATAGACGGTGATTCGTTTCGAGTACCTGCGGATGGCTTCAAGCACAGACAACGGGTCAGGATCGGTCTGACCATCCGCCGCCATTAACGCCAGGTAGACAGGTGCCTCAAGCAGTAGGGCTGGGTCCATCGAAAAGGTGGTTGCAATGGCCTCGTCGAAAATCATCCCCGGCGGTGGGGTCAATGCAGAGGTATAAAGGCTCCGGGAGTTTGGGTTCAGCATTGCTCCTCCCGGCTCATCCCCTGGTACAGGTCGTTCAAAAGCACCTTCACATTCGGCCAGCGATAGACAAGTCTTCCGACGCCGGAGTACCCGCCCCACTGCTCGAGCGCCCTCTGGTTCCTGAATCGGGAACGCGTGCCCTTGAGTTTCATTTCCCTTCTTTTGATCAGGGTGAGCGCATCTGCGTTAGAAAGGAGGTCATTGGGGGACCTGCGGGTATGGTCGATCCACTGCTGAACGAAAAATCTCGTTTGCGGGGTGATGGTGTGGCCATGATCCATGGTCAACTCCCAGAGGCGGTTCACCGACCAGGAGCGAATTTCCTCCAGGGGAAGATTTGCGGTCCATTCATCGAAACTTGCCTGATGCTCGGCGACAAGGTCTTCATGGTTTCGAAGCCTGGCGAGCTGAACGTTGTACGAGAGCGCCGCTCCATGCATCACCTCCGAGAACAGCCGTGCATGGGTCAGGAGTTCTTTATGCTGTTCGGAAAAGCGGCCGTAGTCCGGATGTTCCCATGGAGCTTGGGTGTCGGCGGGTTCGCAGTGCAGTGCCAAGAACGAGAGGAGACTGTTGGGGCAAGCGACCTGGATGCGATCCCGAATAAATTCGGCTTCTTCCCTGGATAAAGCGAAGTTCACCGCCCCCGGAAAATCTTCCGGAGGTGCTGGCAATCGAGGATGCCAACTAAGAGTGGCCATCCGCTGCTCAACGTCGATGTCGTCTCCCCGTACCTTTGCGTCTTTCTCAAGAGCCTTCAGGGCATTCCGGCGACGGTAAGTCTCGTCGATGCGCCTGTGATATTCGTCCTGTGAGAATGGCGTAATGCGTATTCCCCAGACACCGAGACCGGCCCAGTAGACGGAGCTGGGCAACCGTTTGAGCCTCTTTCCTGCGGTCTTACCAAAGACGCCAGCCTGATCATCGGAATCCATCAACGGCTGAACCAGGTCTCTTTCCAGCTTGTCAGCCTGGATCGAAAAACTCTCTGCAGGTAGTCGCTTCTCTTCCAGCGAATGGTAAATCCATGGCACGAAAAGCATGTAGCGAAGGCGTGTCTGGATCGTGCTTGTTCCTGGAAACAACTGATCGGCAAAGCTGTCCCGCACGGAGCCGAGCCCAAGCTCGTCACGACTTTCCTTTTCCTGGAAAAGGGAAAGGATGCGAAGCGTGCGTTCCCTCGCTTTCGAGTCATGGTCAATCCATGCAAGGACGGAAGGCATCTTTCAGTACTCCCCCCCTACAGCCACAAATGGATCGGCGTTGATTGCATCAAACTCCATTCTCATATCGCCCCCTCAATTTGCATCTCATGGTCGACAGCGCCCCGCGTTCAAAAAACGGCAAGTCGATGGTGTCGCATACCGAACTGCAATACTGCTCGGCAAAGAGCTGCAGGTGAGCGGCGTCACGAGCCACGTCCGGATCGGATGGCAGATACTGGAGAAGCGCGTCGCTAATAAGCATCACAAACTTGCTTCTCGCCCGGGTCAGCGTCACATTGAATCGTCTCGGGCTTAGGATGAATGCATCTTCAGACGCAACAAAATCCCGGTCGGCCACCACATAACTGGAAAGGATCAGGTCGCGCTCCTGACCCTGGAACCGGTCTACGGTGTCTACAAATGGAGGCGGGTCCATCGTCATACCGGCCGCGTCCACGAGCAGATTTCTGATGGATGCCATCTGGGCTCGGTGGGGAGTCACGATGCCGATTTTCTGCGTCCAAAATTCCTGGGCGCTTACTCCGGCCTGTTGAGCGTCGACCAGCTTCTTGTACAAAAGGGTCAAAGCGGAAACGATCTGCGCCTCAAAAGGGTTTGATAACGTATAGGTGTTGGCGGAGTAGCTGATCACCACCACAGGGCAGGCTGGGTCAAGAATGCGGAGAAACTCGTCGGACCATGGCAACTGCTCAGGCCAGTCGGCGGGTTTTCCATCAATATTGATGGCGAGATCCAGCTTTCTCTCGGGGAAGAACGCCTCGTATTCGTTCTTATAAAAACGCTTGCAGGGCCATGCGGAAATTTCCACGTTGGTCCGGTAGTTGTGTTTAAGCTGCACCGGGGTGATGCCGTGGGTCTCCTTCATGTAAGAGAAAATGCAGTCAAACAGACCTTGAACGCTATCCTTCATCTGGAAGCCGTAGATCGGCCCAAGCTGCCGGTCGTCACCTGCAAGGACAACATGCCCATCAGACTTCAAAAGCAGAAAGTAGGCCGCAGCCGCAGCAACCTGAACCTGTGACGCCTCATCGATCACCAGCAGATCAAACCATTCGGCGGTCGGCTCGCTATCCTGGTGGTCTTTCTCGGCCAGCCGTCCAAGTTGTTGCCAGGTTCCACCCACGATGATGATCCCGGGGTCGTCGCCTTTCAGGGCATTCACAAAACCCTGAGCCCTTGCGGAGGTCCTCGGCATATCTTCGATCTGATCACTCAAGGGAGGTGCGGAGGAGTCGCTTCTCACCCTTGTGACACGAACCGGGCAAGCTAATGCTCCGACCGAGGCCGTCCGTCTGTTGATCAGTTCCAGGACTTCGTTGAGGACGTTATCGATAGCGTTGTAGTTGCTGGACCCGATACCGACGCGCAGCGGAGTTCCCGCCTCGGCGTAATGTTCAATCCACCCAAGAATAGTCCCGGCCAAGACCGTGGTCTTTCCTGTACCCGGCGGCCCCCAAAGCAAAGAAATCCTGTTTCCGAATGCATCGTGAAAAAGGGATTCCTGCTTTTCGTTAAAGGCATCCTTCAGATATGGTGTTACCTTCGCGTACAACTGGTTGGTGTCAGCGAATGCTTTTCCTGCTGCCAGCGAGCCGGGGGTATACATCAGGCTATGGGCTGGTTCGGTCATTTTTGTCGGTCTCTTAGCCATTGCCTTACCTCCGCTTCCTGGCACGTTTGATCGGTGCTGCCTTGCCGCCGACAGACCTCAATGCTTTTTCTATCCTGTCGCTCGAAAAATCCCGGTACATCGGATCGAGGACAAGCGGTGAGTCGAGCGCCACAAGTCCTTGGGCGACGGCAAACTGAAAGAGCCCCTGGTGACCCGGTTTAAGAACCACATAGGGATTGTCCTGCATGGCCTCTAACCGAATAACCTCTACCTGAAGCAATGCCCCTATCGACTTGTTCGTCATCCACCGCTCGGTCAGGCCGTGTTCGCCCAGCAGTTCTTCTGCATCCTGGAAGCCCAATCCAAGTCGCCGACGCCACGGTTCGTCGAGATCCACGTATTCATTCTCATTGGATAGGGCGACGGTAAATTCGCCTTCCTTGATTCTGGAATCCCTGCTGGTCGGAGAAAAATCGAAAACATAGAGCGTTTCGTGTTGGTACTGTGGATTCCCGAACTTGATCTCATCGATGATCGGATCAGCCTCTGCTTGAGGCTTCAAGGTCAACCCGCGTATCGAGAAAAACCTCGCCTCCCGTTCATCGACAGGCAGTGAGCGAGTGTTCCGGTTCTCCATTTCCTGGCACGCGACATTGAGCTTCTCAAAAGCGATCAGACTTCTTGCCGCCTCCGGAACGCTTGCTTGGGAGGATCGTGCGGCAGAGAAGCCGCTCTTTTTCAGTACCAACCGGTCTTTGTAGTTTTCACGCAGTCGCCGGACGATGTGCTGCAAAGCTTGCAGGTGAACCTTCGTGGCCCGCTTAATGCCATCGTAGAGTTCGTCCCGGGTGTAGCGTCTCCACTTTGACGGGTCAGTAGGATGAAGTTTATTGAAATGGCGAACGAAAATTTTGTCCTGCCACAGCTCATAGGCACGTTCGAAGGGGATCTGATCGCTCATTGGGGTAGCGAACCCAAAAGGCAGATCGAATTTATACGGGGTGCCATCCTCCCGAACATTTGGGAAGAAACTGTTCGCTGCATCAAACAGGGAGTAATCGTGGGCAACCGGCAGCCCAACCAGCATTCGAAGAACTTCCTTGACGATGGTCCCCGGCTGGGACTTGAAAGCATCCGGATCGGGCAACAGACTGTCCGGCGGGAAGAATCGGGTAAGTACCTCGATCAGTTCGATCACGTCAGGGTTCTGCATATGACGCTCGAACATGCGCTTGAGCTGACGCACCTCCAGCATGTCCCAGAAGAAGATGTGGGAAGAGAGGCGGTCACGAGCGGGCAGACCGGTGTTGACAGTCGACACCTCCTCTAACCACTCAGAGACCACGGTCGCAAATTCCTTTAGCCTCTCGCGTTCCGTTTCCGGGTTCATCGCATCGACACGGTCGACGATGAAAATCTTTTCGTCCGTCACCGGAGGATCGCCGGGTTTGCGGCCGTGCGGGAAATAGAGCCGCGCCGCGCCCAAGGCAAACGAGATACCAGAGCCCGGGTCGAAATGAATCGTGATAAAGATGCTTTGGTCAGTCCAGGCAGGGATCATCGCGCTGCGCCGCCCATCGACCGGTAAGGGTGCCCCCTCGGTCAAGGAACGGGCACGAGTGGCCAACGCTGGCCCATCCGCCCGCAACTGGTGGCTGGAATCGATAACGGATTGCCAC
>CAZCLL010000082.1:0-11425 GCA_964499555.1 uncultured Fastidiosipila sp. | reverse complement strand
AAATTTCAAGCTAAAACGGACTTTTTCCGATTTTTAACTGTAAAAGACAGGATTACACAAAAGAAGAAAGAGCCCTTCGCTTGCCAAAGTCCTACTTATTGGACACTAAGCACAATGTATTACGCTATACTATTTGTGCAATGTCCTTCCCACCCCAAGACTTTTGCAGAGCCCTTACGCTAAGCTCTACCGCCAGACCCTTACGCCAAGCCCTTCCCACCCAAAGAGCCTGCCCCATGGCTCAGACCCGGAGGCCCCAAATGTCACTTCTCTTTTTTGTCTACGTCATGTTCGTCCTACTCATCAGCAAGGGGAAACTATAAGTTATTACGTTAAATTTCTGTTGACACGTATCTATTGGACTGCTAGAATAGCAAAGCATTCGCGGGCGGTTAGCTCAGTTGGTCAGAGCGCCTGCTCGACACGCAGGAGGTCGTTGGTTCGAGCCCAATACCGCCCACCACCGCGAAAAAGCTCCGGTATTCGGAGCTTTTGTTTTTTCAAGCAGTTGATCAAACATCCAGCCTTAAATTATACCAAGAAAAATCAAATTTCTTTAACAGACGAAATAATCGAATCACGTAGTTGACTTGGCGAAATTCCTTCTTTGGCTTTGACAACAGCAGAGAAATAACTTTCATCATTGAAGCCGCACATTTCGGCAATATCAGAAATGCTTAAATCCAAATCAAGAAGCAGCCTTTTTGCCTTGTAAATGCGAAAATCGACGAGGTAATTATTGACACTGAGACCTGTCACTTGTTTGAAGAGCTTTGCAGCATAATCTGAGTTATAGACAGTCACTTCTGTAATATCTCTCACTTTGATTTTGCGGAAGTAGTTTTGGCGGATATAGTTCTTCATGAGATTGACCTGATTTTTAGCTTTGGTAGATTGTCTAGTCTCACTACTTTGCTGCTTAAAAATGGTGGCAAGAATTGCATAAAAAGACGCGTTTGCCTGTATCTGCCAAAGCGAGCTGCCACTCAAATACGCATGATAGATCAAGTCAAAGTGATGCTCCATGGTGTCTCGTTCCTCAATCGTGAGGAATTCTGGGATCTGGTGCTCTCCTTCGAATTCCGCTTTCTCCCTAATATGATCGGGATATAAAAGCCTGGAACCGAAGAGCTTCAGATAGTCAGAAGTGTTGTTGTAATACTGATATGGCCAGTCACGGTCGTCGCGAAAGAACAAATCGCAATGGAACCAATAGCAATCACAAGGATTCTTGCTATGAAGAGAATATTGATGAGGCGTATCAGGAGGAATTACAAAGAAAGTACCCGGTTGGATTGTATGCCGGTTCTCCCCAATCACGATGGTTCCCATGCCATGGAAACAATAAAAAAATTCATAATCATAGATGCGCCGACTCGTCGTTGACCAATCATCGCTCCCTTGTATGCCTGCCTCTCGAATATAAGGACTCATTGCATAAATACTGTCATACATGCCTGCTACCTTTTAGGCTCCTGGATCTTGAGCTTACTCCTTTCAAATGATTATGAAACAAAAATCTATTGACCGAAGCCGTCCCGATCCCCTTCGAGAACATCAACTTCGGCAGTGCTTGAAGTCTTGGAAAAGCTCCTACTTTGGTCCCAGTTCATCAGCACAGTTGCCAGGATTACCAGAGCACCACCCACAACAAGTGAAGCTGTCAAATCTTCAAGACCTAAGAGAACAGAGAATGTGCTTCCGAAGAAGCCCTCCAGTGAGAGGATGACACCGGTAACCGATGCGGATAAGTGCTGTTGCGCCTTGGTCTGCAGGAAATAACAAAGACAAGTGCTGAATAAACCGAGGTAAATAACAGGTAGAATTCCTTGTGAGAAGTTGAAACCAGGTAATGTTTGGCGATCAAATAAATAGACAACTACAGAAATCACAGCAGCAGTAGCGATCTGAAAGAAATTTATGATTCCGGCATCTGTGCCACGTCCTGCTTTTTCCAAGAAAGTAATATGCAGGGCAAACGCAACAGCGCAAAGAAGAATCAAGAAATCCCCCGAATTAAGCGAGAAACTGCCATTGGAATAGCTGAGTACGGCTACCCCCGCTAACGAGAGAATAGTAAACAAAACGGTCTTTACTTGTGGCCGCCTCTTCATGATAGGCCAAGATAGAAAAGGAACCATAACCACATTAGTCGCTGTAAAAAACGCTGTATTCGATACGGTTGTCATCCCTTGTCCTTGCGTTTGCAAATAAAAGGCCGCATACAAGAAGATCCCAGCAATGATTCCTCCTGTAACTTCACGTTTCGTGCTCGCCCGTAATTTTCCTCGCAAAACAAATAACATCACCAATGTGGCGATGACGAAACGTGTCGCCATAATCTGGTTGGTTGTCCAAGCTGCCGCCTGCACAAGGTTAGTTGCGATGAATCCAGATCCCCAGATCACCGCAACTAAGACAAGTGCAAAGCTGGCCAAGAATTTGGTCGATTTGATTTTATTATGTGAATTCAAACGTCTTCTCTCTTTCTCAACAGAACTGCTCTATCGCGAAACAGCCATTCAAACGCCTTCTTGTGCCTGTACTGCGAAGACCTTCTCACCTACATGGTAGGTAAGATCGGTAGCAACAGGGCTCGACACTTGTACCGTCTCTTGATCGATCTCCACGTACAGAGGCATCCCCTGATAATACACCCGGAAGGCTAACCTAGACCAGTGTTTCGGTAATTGCGGAGCAAAATGCAGGCCGCTGCCTTCTCTTATGCTCAAACCGCCGAAGCCGAGCACAATACTTTGCCAGCTTCCGCCGGCAGCAGCTGCATGTAAGCCTTCCCTAGTATTTCGGTGCTTATCTTCCAGATCAATGTAGGCACTTCTCTCCAAATGTTGATATGCCAGATGCGTGTCACCTGTCCTTAGGCCCATCAAACAATGGATACTGGGGCTCAGAGAGGAGCCGTGCAGCGTGCGTTTTTCATACCAATCGTAATTGATTTTCTGTGTTTCTTTATCAAACAAATCGGGGAATAGGAACATCAACATAACAATATCGGCTTGTTTGATAATCGTGTTTTCGTGGCGGGGATACTGGCGTAGTTCAGCTGGGAAAACCGGCATTCCCCGCTCATTAAACTCCGTAATTTCGACATCACGCAAGGCAAAATACCCCGAAAATTCTTCGAGAAGACCAGATTCGGCAGGTAAATATATCTTGGATGCAGCATCGAGCCAGGAGTCCATCTCGGAGTCGGTCAGAGAAATTTTTTGGGCAAGATGGTTGAAGTCAGAGGCTTTGGCCGAAGCAAAAGCCCTCAGGTGCTTCACTGCTGTCTCAAGGTTCCAGCGAGCCAAGAAATTCGTGTAGTAATTATTCGCAACATCTTCATGCCACTCATCAGGCCCGGTCACACCGGTCAATTCATACACTTGTTTCTGCTCGTTCCACTCCAGACGCGATAACCAGAAACGCGCGGTCTCCGCCATCATTTCCAAGAGATTCTCCTCGTAATACTGCTGGTCACCGGTGTAGCGGTAATACTGAAGCCCACCGTAAATAATATCCGCAGTTACATGAAGTTCTTGATCCGCGACCGTGCACGGGTAGGCCGTGCCATCGCCTTCGATCGTCCATTCCGGACACTCCTCATCACCGGTATCCGCGGATTCCCAAGGGTAACGTGCACCTAAACCCTTGCGGTAAATGGCGTTTCTTTTGGCCCCGGGTAAGAGCTGATAGCGGTATTCAACGAGTTTTTTCGCCTGATCTGGGAATACGAGGCTGAAGAACGGAAGGATAAAGAGCTCCGTATCCCAAAATGCGTGGCCACCGTATTCTTCGCCGTGAAGAAGTTTCGCACCGATATTAGTAAGATTATCATTCGGATTCGGCGTACTCATGAGGTGAAAAATGTTGAAGCGAATCGCTTTTTGCATTTTGTCGTCGCCTTCAATGATGAGGTCGGCATTTTTCCATAACTCAGCATAGGCTTCACGATTGCCCGAGAGACCATCATCGAATCCTCTGGCCAAAGCCGCCTCCAACTCATTTCGAGCCACCTTACGCACATCGAAACCATCGCGGGCAGCGGCTACCGCAGCAAATTTATCGACAACAACGGTTTGCCCTTCCTGCAGGTGAGCATCGAAGAATTCACAGGCAACCTCCCCGTACGGACGATATTGTTTACTTGTGGGGAACGCCTCTCCTTGAAGATCATAGAGTCTCACCGCTGCAGTTGTGGCGATTGCCTGAAGAAAATCCCTTGTCTCGCTCAAGATGCCAATCCCATCGCCATCCAATGAATACACTTCCCGAATATTGAGATGCTTAACACGAAAACGTGGGTAGTCGAGAAAATTCGTGACCGTGCCATCGATCTGATTCTCGAATTCAATGATTCCTGAATAGTTCAGCGGTGTGATGTAATAGCGGAGGGCTCCGCAGCGCGGGTGGCGACGGCTTAAATATTTAATGGTTTCAACTCGAGTTTTACGGCCTTCATCGTCTTCGTGGATATAGTGTTTCGCAAGCAAACCATTTTTCAGATCCAAGACACGAATGTATTCTTCGACACCGATTCCGGTTTCGGGGGAGATCGGTTCGCGGAGATGATACATTTTAAGTTTCGCCCAATCAGGGGTGTTGACGAGTTCTCTTTGAAACGCTTCTGAGCGGTCGAAGACCCCGTGTAAATAATGAGCCGGCAAAGTCTTGGCGACGAAGCCCTCTTCGTGAGCGCCTCGTGAACTCATTTTCCCCGAGCACAGGGTGAAGAGGCTCTCCTGAGCCAAATTTTTCTTACCGTTATAGGCTGTTTCCGCAACAAGCCAAGCATCATCCGCTAAGAAGGCTCTGACTTCTGGAGAGAATTGAGATATATAGTTTGTCATATGCATGTTTCTTTCTATTTCCTCTGGATGAAAATCTTCTTCCTAAATCTTTTACGGTTGATAGCTAAGTTCGATAGCGAAGTTAAACGGCAGAGGGTAAACGCGGTAAGGAACTAGTCTTTCCGGACCACAGCTGGCGCTTCCCAGACCTGAGTTGAAATAGTCTGTATGAAGGTACCAGAAGCCATCTTTCTCAAGCTCAAACCGATGTTGTTTCTCCCGTAATTCGAGGTCGGAATAAGGTCTGAGCGCGAGATCAAAACCTTTGGCCGTGTTCACTGAGCGCACGGTCAACGTTCCTTTATCTCCCGTAAGCCTCACATAGCGAACGTCATGTCGATTCCCGTATTCTTGCGGGAAGTCATACACTTCGCGGTCATCCGTTGGCAAAGTCCAAACGCCGGGTCTGACGGAGGCTTTGCGGTCGCAATAATTTTCATGAGGGCCTAAACCGTCATAGATTGCTTCACTGAAAAATGGTTCGACCATGCTGGTCAGCCCAATTTTCGGTAAGTGCTCCGGTCCTTTCCCTTCGAAATGTCCATGAAGTTTCAATTCGATGCGATCCTCATAACTGATCTCGTACGTCCAAGTAACCGGCATTCCGAAGAATTTGGCTTCCGCCCCGTAGCGTCCGGCAACGGCAATAATCAGGTGTGTTCCTTCCATCCTCTGTGAGATCTCTGCAACATCCATCACCATACTGTGCAGATTAAAATAATCCCAAGAAGGCTGCATCTTGACGTCGTTGTCTGTGCCGGCACGGTAGAGATTGAGACCTGGACCTTTGGGCATGAGAGGAGTGGTTTCGGTTTGGAGTTCATAGATAAGACCGTCCGTTTTACTGACTCGGAACGCCAAACTTCTTGTCTTAACCAGATAATTTGCTTTCGTTTCTTCGATTGTGGGTAGCTCACTCGTGACAGTTTCCGTTTCCTTACTTGCGGAGATCTCATGGGCGTGAAGCCTTTGCCCGAAACTTCCAACTATAGGTAACAGCTGGTCCAAATCCGTGTTGCTCTCCTGACTCCTCAGATTCCGACTGATCGATTCAGCATCTTTCCGCAGGCAAAAATCCATGAAGATGAATTCAGCTTCACCCATCCTACTCTTCACAGAATCGCTGAGTCGGACGATTGCGCTTTCTCCAGCGGCAATTAACGGCAGGTCCAGAGTTTCAGCCAGAATAAGGTGGTCTGCTGAATAAAGGTGGACAACAACACACATATGATCCGTGTCTAAAAAATCGAACCGATTCAAGAGGTCAAATTCAGCCCGGGACTCGTCAAAAGACGTTACCCGGAGACTTTCGATGACCTTTCGTAATTCCAAGAAGGGTGGTTTCGCCTGCGTTCGAGAATCGATAATGCCATCCAAACAGAAATTTTTGTTGTGATATAACTCGCCGAAGTCACCCCCATAGAGGAACTGATCCGCCTCGCAATCGACGTCGTGGTCACGAACACAACGCCTGATGCCATGGTCTTTGAACTCCCAAATAAATGCGCCCTGAATACGATCGGCTTTGGCCAAAGCATCATAGTAATCGGAAAGACTGCCGGCTCCATTCCCCATAGCATGCCCGAATTCGCAAAGGATATGGGGTCTCACAGGCTCCTTGTATAGATCCCTCTCCATCAAGTTACCGATTGAACTGTACATCGTACTAGACACATCTACAGTCTGGTTGTGACTGTCGCCTTCATAGTGAACCGGACGGGTGGGCTCATTTGCCTTACACCAGTCATACATGGCGGCGAAATTTGGCCCGTAAGAAGATTCGTTACCCAAAGACCAGAGCACAATGCTCACATGGTTGCGATCGCGTTCGACCATCCGGCTCACTCGCTCGACATAAGCTTCTTGCCACTCAGGATCATCAGCGATTTGTGTAGGTTTGCCCTCAATTTCGAAACCATGGGTCTCCAGATCTGCCTCATCTATGACATAGAGTCCCAACCTGTCACAAATATCGTAAAAATGCGGATGGTTAGGATAGTGACTCGTGCGTACAGCATTGAAACCGGCAGTCTTGATATACGTTAATTCTTGTAAAGTCTGCTCATAATCACTGACTCGACCTTTATTCGAGTTGAATTCATGGCGATTCACGCCCTTGAGGAAAATTTTACGTCCATTCCAGAGGAGTACGCCGTCTCTGATCTCAAGGTGACGGAAACCGATCAACTGAGAAACGACTTCAAGAATTTGCCCATCACCTGCCACAAGCGTCAGGACTAGTCGGTAAAGCCTTGGCGTCTCAGCTGTCCATGCTTCAGCGTTGGGTACCGTGAGATTAAGGATATTCTGTAGACAATTCTTTGTCACGATTGGCTCAGCGCTGTCTTGGTCAGCAAACAGCTCCACCTTGAGGTGCGCCTCCCCTTCAGTCATGTCTACTCGCAGTTGCAGAGTTCCCGTACCATCGATCCAATCCGTATCCACTCGGAAGTTTTGAATATATTGGGCGGGTCGAACCAAGAGATAAACATCACGAATAATACCTCCGAGCCACCACTGATCCTGATCTTCCAGATATGTCGCACTGGAATATTGCATCACTTGAACTGTGATGCGGTTTCTGCCATCCTGCAGATAGGATGTGACTTCAAACTCCGAGTGCATGCGGCTACCCTGATTGAAGCCCACTTTCCTTCCATTCACCCAGACAGTAAAAGCACTTTCCACACCCTCAAAGTTCAAGAAAATCCGTTTTCCTCCACTCAACTCCTTTGCCGTTAATACGACATCCCGCGTATAAACACCGGTCTCATTTTGTAGTGGAATGGAGGGCGGATTGATCGGAAAAGGATAGGCTTCGTCGGTGTAATGGATCTTGCCAAAGCCGCCGAATTGCCAGTTCAAAGGTACTTCAATCGTTCCTTCTGGCGCTGCTCCACCGGATAAATACTCGTCTGGAACCTCAAGTGGCGAAGGGTACCAGGCAAACTGCCAAGTACCATTTAGCAGGATCACTCTTTCCGACGTGCGGTGAGCAAGACCCTGATGGGCCATGTCCTGGCGAGGTAAGTCAGCATCAGATTGGGGGATAAAGGACACACGGTCCGGTTCACGGTTTAGTGACAAAATTCTTTGAGATCGCCAATAAAACTCATGGTCTCGCTGCATAGAGGTTCCTTTCATAATGTTGCGGTCAGCCTTTGACGCCGCCGCTAATTCCTTCGATAATCTGTTTCTGCGCAAAGAAGAATACGATAATAGGGACAATGGCCATAATGACGCTCATCGCCATTGTAGGCACAACTGCTTCCGAATGAAGGCCCTTGAAATTTGCCAAGCCCAAAGCCAAGGTATAATTCTTACGGCTGTTTAGGAAGACCAAAGGTCCCAAATAATCATTCCAAACCGTAATCATTGTCTGAACCATCACGAGAACAAGCGCGGGTCGCATGATCGGTAGATAGATCATGCTATACACCTGGAACTCATTCGCCCCATCGATTTTAGCCGCCTCATGGAAATCCGCGGGGATCCCCTCAACGAACTGCCTCATGAAATAGATGTAATAAGCCGAACCAAAAAGTGCTGGGATCGTCAGTGGCTTCAAGGTGTCAATCCAGCCCAGCAAATTAAATTGCATGTACTGCGGAATAACGGTCACATCCCAGGGCAACATCATGGTAGCCAAAAGTATTGTGAATAGTACTTTTTTCCCTTTGAACTCGTACCTTGCGAAGCCAAAAGCAGCTAACGAACTTGCCACCATTTGACCCAAGCAATTGATCAATGTCACGATGATGGAGTTCCATGTGAATTGATCAAAAGGCTGAGCGTTCCAAGCATTCACGAAGTTTTCAGGGTGCCAAGATTTTGGCCAAATTGTGATCGGGTAAGTCATGACCTCGCTCTCCGCCTTGAAGGCCGTAAGAACCAACCAAACTAGGGGGAAGAGGAAATAGATCGCAAAGATAATGGCGACGGTATAGAAAAATACCTTAGAAAATTTTGACATCTTCATAAGATCACCTCTTCTTCCCTTTCGATTTTTCTGCGCTCTGTGTGTAAACCCAGGCATCAGAAGATTTAAAAATCAGGCCCGTCAAGAGCAAAATGATCAGGAACATCACCCAAGCATTCGCAGCGGCATACCCTAATTGTGACTTGTCGAAGGCGTTATTATAGACATAGAGACCGTACATGTAAGTCGACATCAAAGGTCCACCCTTTGTGAGCAACATGACCAGGTCCAAACTCTGTAATGTACTAATCACTGATGTAACGATGTTGAAGAGCAGTGTAGGTGTGATGAGTGGCAGGGTAATTCTGAAAAAGGTTGTCCACTGATTCGCTCCGTCAATCGTTGCCGCTTCATAAATATCGACAGAAATGCTTTTCAATGCGGTGTAGAAAATCAACATCAAGGAGCCGACGCTCCAGGCAGAAGCTAAGATTAAGGCGGCCAAAGCCGAAGTCTTATTGTTGAGCCAGTCTGGGCCTGCAATGCCGAACTTGGAAAGGCCGTAATTCATGATTCCGTAATTGGTATTGAGGATCCACCCCCAGATGATAGATACCGCAACACTGGAGACAACTGTAGGTATGTAATAAATGGTTCTGATGACGTTAGCGAAACGCAGAGGTTTCGAAATGATGACTGCCATAAACAGAGCCAATACTATTTTGAGAGGGACGAATAACAATGTGTAGGTAAAAGTAATTCTCAGCGATTCCCAGAATTGTTGATCCTGAGTCACCATTTGAATATAGTTTCCGGCACCTACGAATTTCGGTGTGCCAATGACCGGCCAATTGAAAAAACTCATGACCAGGGACATTAGAAGCGGTCCTGCTGTAAACAGGAGCACGCCGATCATCCATGGTAAGATGAACAGATACGGCGTGCTCTTTTCCCGCCTTGCTCTTTTTATAGCAAGCGTCGATGACATTTCTCTAACTCCTTCTCTCAACTACCACGAACTTATTTCGCAGCGGCGTCAAATGCCTGTTGAGGATCCATCGCTTCGTTCACGTTTAGAACTTGTTCCAGTGCGAGGTTTAATTTTTCGGCAAGGGTTGACCAATCTTTTACTAAGAAGGACGCAGGCATATGCTGATCACTTCTCTCCAGCATAGTGTAGAATTTGCCGTTTATTTCGTCTGTGGTCAATTTTTCAGCATCGGCAACGGACTTCAAAACCGGTAACTCATAGCCTATACGTGCCTTATTCATGTCT
This sequence comes from uncultured Fastidiosipila sp., assembly GCA_964499555.1. Taxonomy (GTDB): domain Bacteria; phylum Bacillota; class Clostridia; order Saccharofermentanales; family Fastidiosipilaceae; genus JAAYZH01. The sequence goes on along the minus strand of CAZCLL010000082.1, from coordinate 1,377 downwards.
GTGCCAGTCCAATACTTAACAAACTCCCAAGCAGCCTCCTTGTGTTTTGTTGTATTGGAAATTGCAACACCAGATGAGCTAACAATACTCTGAGAAGGCTGCGTGCCGAAATTCGGCAGCAATGCGACGCCGAAGTTGATTCCCGTCTCTTTTATTGAGCCAATCGACCAAGAACCATTCATAAACATGCCAACGGTCTGCATCTTGAAGCTTGAAGAACCATAATCATCGGTACCAACAGCCACACCGTCTTTGATCATCTTCTGAAAAAAGCCAAATGGCTCAACCGTCTTGGGCGAATTCAGTACCCCTTCAACTTTACCAGTTTCATCACTGAAAGCCCCGCCATTTGACCAGGCGAACATCTCATAATCATAGGGATCCGGGTTAATCGGGATCGCCAAACCATAGATTTTCTCTTCTGGTTTGGTCAATTTGGTCGCCGCTTCTTCCACATCTTGCCAAGTCCAATCAGCTGTCGGATAAGCGATGCCAGCTGCGTCGAACATATCCTTATTATAATACATGACATGTGTCGTGTATCCTACTGGAATGCCGAGGATATTGTCGCCAATCTTGTTGTAGTTCCAAAGGGTCTCATAGAAATCGTCCTTATAGGCTGCACCTTCAGTATCAATCAGATCATTTAGTGGCAGCAGGGCATCCCCGTATTTCGGATAGTTCCACATGTACATTACATCCGGAGCATCATTGCCACCCATACTGGCGGTGATCTTCGTATCGTAGTTCTCCCCGTAACCTTCCAGCGAAACGTGAATGGTATCGCTTTGCTCATTGAATTTATCCACCATGCTCTGTTGAAAATCCAAAGTATCCGCATTGTCCCATGTTGAGAAGCGAATTTCTGTTTTCTGTGTGCTTTGCTTATTATTGCACGCAGTGACGCTGAAGCCGATTGTGGCAGCCATTAATATGGCTGCTGTCTTGTGCCAATTCTTCATCTGTTTCCTCCTGTTTACTTTCGACATTTCTTGTTGTTCTTGGAGCTTCTGTATCTTCCTGTACTCCTGGTTTCCCGACCGATGTGTTGTGCGAGATAGACAGACATGTTCCGTTTTTTTGAAATTGCACTTGAAGGAAAAATCGCCGTTTTTGATTACTCTTTTTCATATTGCAAGATAGAATAATGCAAAAACCTTATGCAATCATGCCAACCAGCTAATCTTCAATATGTGCGTTATGCCTAAATCAATCACGCTAAGCCAATGTTAACTTAATATTATCTGCCTAAAGCACATACTGTTAGGAAAATTCTGCAAAAAATATAAATATTCCGACATTTATCGTGAATTTTATAGCTACTCCCGAGTTTTACAGTAGCAAAAAAATCATAAGCCTCTAGAATCCCAGAATTTG
>CAZCLL010000081.1:0-11460 GCA_964499555.1 uncultured Fastidiosipila sp. | reverse complement strand
AATTGTATGTCTAGATTATATCACAACATATTACACTACGCAAGCCCTTTTAGCCTCATTTTTGTGTTTTGACATCCAAACCATTTAATCGAAAATCAACACGATACTTTGGGGTTAGTATGAGGTTTTTCACTGTTGCCCTCAAAAAATCCCGGATTTAATCGAAAATCAACACGATACTTGAAGTGGCATATTGATCTTACCTTCATAAATTCTATATTGCGGCACTAGCCTTCCCGATAAAGCTAGAATCGGCGGATATCAAGTAGAGTGTACAGACAATACAAGAGTCACTTCCGCTCCTGACTAAATAAAAACACGAGATTGACTACCGCCCCCCTAAAATCAGTAACAAGAATAACTTCCACTATAAAAAAACTCGCCATTTGCAGTGAGCTGACTACAGCGTAAGCAGTTGGAAGCAGTGCGTCGTCTACTGCTCATGCAGCTAGAGTTGGAGACGGTAGGAAATCTTGTACGATTACGATGTACCGCTTGATATCCACAACGGTTAGTTCGTTCATATACGGAATAGGGGGTGGGCAAGCCGTTTGCATAACATGATAATTGGACAAAACACGGAGATATCCGAGTTCAACATGTTCTCTTTCGAACATAATTGCTCCCAGAGGGGTCATTCTTGTCGTTTTCCTATGTGCTTGAGAGCTGTTGGGTAATACATAGCATCATACGTTGGACTAAAATCGTCGTTGTGCTGTAGATAATATGTTCATTCAATGTAAACTGAGTAAGTTGACTCTCATGTTGTACCCTTTCATGGGTTATCGTGAACCAATCATGGATTATCTTGAACAAGGAGCTTCCCCTCTTAGGAGAATACCCCCTTTTTAGCCTATCACCACAGCACAACGACAAAATCGGTCCAATGTAATTTATTACATTGCGCACTTAGGTAGAATAAACAATGCGCAAACATAGTCTATACAGAGTGTCGTGATATTTTCGATGAAATAACCGTTATGACTCTAGGAGATGGACAGGATCCGTCGCTGTCCATACTTACCATGTTATCTAATACTCGATTTTCGAGGAATCATTACCAAAACAGTCTCAAAACACTTGTTTGAGGATCATTTCTGAGGAAATCCACCGGTAGATAATATGTTTGCCGTGGATAACGACAAATCCTGACCAACGTATCTTATTATCTAACCAACCGACACGCAATAACTTCCCCTTTCAGCACCTAGCGGCCTTGGATAAACTATGAATCGGCGGATATCGAGTCGAACGTACAGCCAATACAAGAGATCCATCCGCTACTCACTAAAAAAAACGTCGAGAATAACAATTCTGGGAAAAATTGCAGGAAATTGTAGGAATGGGCTGGCTTTGCCAGCAGTTTCATCTCAAAACACATCGCTAGCTTGGATTTAGTTGAGATTTTCTATAGATCAGATTATGCAGAAGGCAATCCCAAACCCCACTACCCAACACCCCACACACCCCACACCCACACCCCTACAATCAATCTGCCAACTGGTAGTACTTGGCTTGCTTATGGAAGAGGCGGGCGTAGAGGGAATCGCTGTCGCAGATGAGCTCCCCATGGGGAGCGAAGCCCGCCATTTCGCCGCCGTCGATAACGAGGACTTTGTCGCAGAAGCGCGAAGAGCTCATGCGGTGCGAGATGTAGATGGCCGTTTGGCCTTGGACCAGGGTGTCGAAATGTTCGTAGATTTCGGCTTCGGCCAAGGGGTCGAGGGCTGAGGTGGGCTCGTCTAGGATGACGAGCGAGCCTTCTTTGAAGAGCGCGCGGGCGATGGCGAGCTTCTGTGCTTGGCCGCCGGAAAGTTCTGTGCCGTCGGGGTTGACCGATTTGTTGAGCAAGGTGTCCATGCCTTTCGGGAGTTCGGCGAGAGCTTGGCTGATGGAAGTTTTTGCTAAAGTTGCTGACACTTCTCTCGCGCAGGCTTCGGAGATTTCGTTATCTGGCAAGGAGGCGACATTGCTTTTGATGCTGAAGGGGAGCAAACGGAAATCTTGGAAGACCGCTGCGATTTCGCGGAGGTAGACGTCTTCGGGGATCTCGTTCAGGTCTTGGCCATTGATGAGGATTCGGCCGCTGTCTGGTTCGAAGAAGCGGCACAAGAGTTTCACAAGGGTCGTCTTCCCTGCCCCGTTTAGGCCTACAATGGAGATTTTTTTGCCTTGGGCGATTTGGAAGCTGAGGTTTTTGAGGACCGGTTTTTCAGAACCTGGATAGGTAAAAGTCACATTTTCAAAAGCCACCGTCCGGATCGGGATGCGCCCAGAATCGGGGATTGAGGGTGGCTGCAGGCGGCTTTGGCCGGAAGGATCGGCGGAGGAAGTGCGCTCGGGTAGGGCCATGAAGCGCTCGAAGGGCTCAAGGTAATCGAGGCGCTGCTTGTAGTTGCGGAGGGCTTCGAAAAGTTGTCGGATCGCCTGGGCAAACTGGATCGCGGCGCTCGCGTAGAGGCTGAACTGGCCGAGGGTGATGCGGGGGCCTACCGCAGAAGTGAGGACGCGGAGGCCGGCGTAACCATAAGCGGCGGCTGCCTGGAGGTCGGCCAAAGCGGACTGCGCCGCCTGCACCTTGCCGGTATGCTTCATGAATTGCGCCATCCAGTCGCAGATCTCGCGGTTGGTTGCTTCGATTTGCGTGCTGAGCATGGGCTCCAAGTGGTAGAGGCGGATGGGCTGCTGGTTCTTTTCGTCAAAGGCCTGATCCATGATATAGCCATACTTGCGGTTGACGCCGACGAGGTTCAGATAGAAGTTCGTCTCGTAGGTTTTGAGCGAATTCTGCAGCAGAGCGGCGATGACGAAGCACACAAGCAGGAAGGCCAGAAGGATCCAGCTCAGCTGGGCTAAGACCCCCACAAGCAAGAGGATCGTCAGCGTGTACTGCACGACTTGTTGGGCATATTGGAAGATCGCAGTGGCCACCCCTTGGTTCTGGAGGGCGAAGCTGGCGGTTTCTTTGAGCGTCAGGATCTCCGGATCCTCGAGGCTACTGTACGGCAGGCGCGTGACTTTCTGCGCGATCGAGAGCCCCACCCCGTGGTAGAGTTTGAGCTCTGCGCTCGCCATGGCTCTGGCCAAAGCATTCTGCCCCACCTTCAACAGGGCCTCCACGGCGACGATGACACCTACGAGCCCGAGCGCTTGTGGCCACGGAAGTTGCCTGGTGACGGCGTCGAGGAGGAGCTTCGGGATGTAAATAGCAAGCGCAATCTGGCCCGACTGGACTAGGGCATTGATCAGCAAAATGGGGAGCAAGGCGGGCGAGGCTTTCTTGATTTCTTTGAAGATCAAGAGGGTCCGGGACTTGATGCTTGCGACCTGCTCTTTGGGGCTTCGCTTCTCTTCTTGGACTTCTTCGACGATGGATTTGTTTTTGTTGGTGTTGGTGGTGTGGTTTGCGTTGTTGGACCCGCGAGCGGTGGGGTTGGTGGTGGTGGTGTTGGTGGTGTTGCTCGCGGACTTCTTCTTAGACATCAGCTTCTTAGACATCAGTGGCCTCCTGCTGGTAGTACTTACCTTGTGTGATAAACATCTTGCTGTATTCTTGCCCGGCGGCCATCAGCTGCTCGTGCGTGCCCACCTCTGCCAGCTTGCCGCCGGAAAGGAGCGCAATGCGGTCACAGAAACTCGTCGACGCCAGACGGTGCGAAATGAAAAGGCCCGTCTTTTCCTGCATCACTTCCGAGAACTCTTGATAGACTTTTGTCTCGGCGAGCGCATCGAGGGACGCTGTCGGCTCATCCAGCAAGAGGATCGGGGCGTCCTTGTAGAGCGCGCGGGCCAGCATTAGTTTCTGGGTTTCGCCTCCCGAAAGCATCAGGCCATCTGCAGCTAGCGCTTTGAGGAGCATGGTATCGATGCCTTTTGGCTCTTGTGCCACCTTGTCCCAAAGGCCCGCGCGCCGCAATGATTCCTCAACTTTGGCCCGGTCAATCCCAGCGGGGCTCTCTGCGAGACGGGCCGACACATGCTCTGCCACCGTCACCGCCATGGGCTTTTCCTCTTGGAACACTACGCTGAAGCATTCGTAGAGACTTTCTGGATTCAACTCTCTTGTATCCACACCGTTCACCAGCACCTGTCCCTCCGTCGGGTGGTGGAGCCCCGTCAGAAGCTTCACAATTGTTGACTTCCCTGCCCCATTAATCCCAACTAGGGCGAGCTTCTCCCCCGCATGGAGCGTCAAATTCAGGTGCTCCAGAACCAGCTTCTCTGAACCCGGATAGTGGAACGACACATCCTTGAATTCAATCGTCAGCAGCTTGCTGCGATCCACTTTTTGCCCATCCGAGCCCGTCACCAGATCCGTCTGCAAGAAGGTAATCATCTCCTTCACGTAGCGCCCCTCCGCCGAAATCCGGTTCACACTCAGTGCAATTTGCTGCAGAATCTGATTCAAGCTCACAAAAGCAGTCAAATACATCGTGAACGCCGCCAGATCGATCCTTCCAGTCAGCGCGCCATGCACCAAGAAACCTAGCGTCAGCAGAGAACTTGCCGCCTGCACCACCAGCGGCAGTATCTTATAGTGAAACTCCTTCGCCGCAACCATCCGCGCCAGCGTCACCAGATTCCCGATCATCGTCCGGAACCCATCCGTCAGAATCCCCGCGAGCCCGTAGAGCCTCACGTCCTTCCCATAAGTAAAATCCTGCGCCACTGCCCCGTATTGAAACAGACTTCTTCCCGCCCGGCTCGTCTCTTTCCTTAGGCCAAAGTCGTAGCCATCACTTTTGTTCTGCGCCAGGTAGATCGCTGCAAAAGTCAAGATCGGCAGTAAGATAAGCCAAAGCCCAGCTCCCGCCAAAACGCCCAACAAAAGCCCGGCTGAAATCAAGAGGGCCGGCAACAGAAAGGCTTGCCGATACACATCCTCGACCCCAGTATCATTCGACTGGACCGCCCGATTCACCCGGCTCACGGTATCCATAAAGCTCGCATTCTCATAGTACTTAAAGTCCATGGTCATGACCTTATGGGTAATATCCTTTAGATAGTCCAGCCGCAAATACGACAAGCGAGAATACGACCACCCCGACACATAGGCCCTCACACCTCCTAGCACGGCTGCCAACACAAAGTACACCACCAAAATCCCAACAATATTCCTCACGGCCTCGGGCACTAGCAGACTGGCTGCTTCGGTTGTGGCTGTGGTTGTGGCTGTGGCTGTGGCTGTGGCTGTGGCAAGCTGGATTTGCGAAATCAGCAGCCGCGGCAAGAAGACCCCGAGCAAGGGATAGAGCGCCGCGGCCAAGGTATACACGATGCAAAGCCCCACAAGGGCCGGGTCGTTTTTCTTGATCTTATGCCACAGATCCCGGTCCATGTCCTTGTTGGACATGGGTTTCTCGAGATCGACGGTTGTGACGGTGGTGGTGTTTTTGTTTTTGTTGCTGTTTTTGTTGTTGTTGTTGCTGTTTTTGTTGTTGTTGCTGTTTTTGTTTCTGTTTTTGTTTCTGTTGCTGTTTGGGTTTTGGGATTCGGTTGATTTGCTCATGATTTTTCACTACTTTCTGAATGAGTAGAGCCTTGGCCTAAAGCTGAAATTGCGGCACCGAGGGAGCGGAAGGCGGCTTTGGCCAGAGAATAGTAGATGCGGCGGTTTTGGCCGGAGAGATCCGTGGCTTCAACGAGAATGAGGCCGGCGTTGATGAGTTGCTGGACGTGATGGGACATGGTCGCGGAGCTGAGGCCGATGGTGTCGGCGAGCTCCTTGAGGTACATGGGGCGCTGGCGGAGGAGGCCGATGACCTTGAGGCGGGTGGGGTCGGCGAGCATCTTACTGGCGGTACTGATCCGTTCCATGGACTGCTCGGCTTCGCGCTTCTGGTCGGCGCGCTCTAGGGCGTAAAGGCCTAGGAGGACTTGGATTTGCGCGTTGTCGTCGGGGACGAGCGAGTCGGACATGATGGCAATGGTTTCGGCCCGGAACAGAATGGGGGTGATGCTGACTTTTGTGTTTTGTTCGACGCTGAAGGTGATGTGGCGGGTGATGCTTTGGTCTAGGCGAGACAAGAGGTCGGGGCTTTCGAAGCGCTCCTGGATTTCTTGTGTAAGGGTCTGGCTACGGCGCTTGATTTCGTTGGCGAGTGGCCAAAGCTGCGTGGCTAGGGCTCCGAAAACTTCGTTTTCTTTTTGGAAGAGTTCGATGAGGCGAACCTTGTGGGTGTTGTCGTAGTCGAGTTTCATGATCTGGGTGACGACGACTGCAAGGTCAGTGAAGTCGGTTTGGGGGGTGGTTTTTGGGGGTTGGGTTTGGGTGGTGGTTTGGGTGGTGGTTTGGGGAGTGGTGTTTGCTGTGCCGTCTAGGGGTTCGGCATCGGAGTCTGGGCTCGTGTCCGTGCCTGTGTCCGTGTCCGTGTCTGTGTCTGTGTCTGCGTCTGTGTCTGCGTCTGTGTCTGTGTCTGTGTCTGTGTCTGCGTCCGTGTCCGTGAACATGCGATTCAGTTCCATGTGCCAGAGGGCAAGGAGCTGAGTTTTGAGTTCATTTTCGTTGTGGATGACTTTGTTTTCAGGGAAGGTTTCCTGGCTGACGACTGTAGGTTGGTTGTCAGTTGTGGGTTGGTTGTCGGATATGGGGTCGTGGGCGATTTGCAGATGGGTGCCCATGAAGAGTGATGACAAGAGGAGCATTTGGCTCTCCGGGAAAGGCATCAGGTTTAGATATGGTTCGTAATTCTCATATTCGGATTGGGGGAAATGGGCGTCTTTGAAGTCGAGGATTTCGCGGGCGAATTCGTCTTGGAGATGATAGCGCTGGCGCATGTCCGTTATGTCGGAAATGGCTAGTTCGGTTTCGTTTTCGAGGAAGGATGTGCGGTCGCCTGGTTTCATTGCGAGAGCGACGCCAGCTTCGAAAAAGTAATCGGGCTCGTTGACGGTGACGTTTTCTTTTCTGAGGCTTGCGAAGCCGGTGTTGGTTGGTGGGGTTGAGGTTTGGATTTGAGTTTGTGTTTGGGGTTGGATTTGGGGTGAGTTTTTCATGGGTTGGCCCTTCTTCTTATTGGTTTTGGGGAAAACTGGTTTGGGAGAACTGGTTTGGGAATAGTTTTCCTCTATGCTGTTGGTTAATTGAACGGTCTATCATGCTGTTTAGCTTGTTTGCTTAATTCTAGTTCAGAATACATCTATGTTAGATGGTTGTCAACTGTTTATTTCTATCTAACTTCGATTGTTGTCAACAGCGGATTAAGAGTTTGTCGCTTAGTTTGAAGATCGTGCGAGGTTCGGGTGTTTGGTGGTGCGCTATATTCCGATGGTTTGCTGGAGATGCCATTTTTGAGCTTTGTGTTTGGCTAGATTGCTGTTGGGTATCTTTCTTTGAGACCAGTTTTCGGTAACTCGATGGTTTAGAGGGGAATCTAGTGTCTGGCCGTTTGCATAATAAGATATATTGGTCAGGATCTGCAGCAATCCAAGTTCAACATATTACTCTTTGGATAATTCCTCTTCGAACACCCCAAAAAGAGTTCGTTAAGGGTCATTTTGGTTCGATCGAGCCGATCCTACATGATTTTCCCAACCGGGTCTGGAAAAATTCATCTTCTTCTTGGATTCCTGCGGATCCTGACCATCTTAATAAGTTATCCATTTATATTATCCACCTTGCTTTCTAAAAATCACTAGAAGTGAAAGATATCGACCCGAACACGCACCGAACTCAAGAGTCCCTTATGCCCAAAACTTTAATTAACGCAAGGATTACCATCCAACAGATCACTTCATCGAACGAACTGACTAGCCGCTGTGGATATCAGCGGGAACAACGGACGGATAAAGGATTATCTACCACATCCAACTACCTGCGTTGCAGGTGGTTCATTGCTAACGGCAAGTTTTCGAGAGTCGTAGTTACTCTCGTAATATTTTCTATATAGGTCTGTAGTTACTCTGGTGGTTTATTTTATTAGTGCGGAAGAATCTCTTGTATTGGCTGTATGTTCGACTCGATATCCACCGATTCATAGTTCTTTCGAGGCCGCTGGGTGGGTAAGAGGAATGAATTGAGTGCCGGATGGTTTGATAATAAGATACGCTGGTCAGGATTTGTCGTTATCCACTCAAAGCATATTATCTACCAGTGGGTTTTCCCGGGAATGACCCTCAAATGGGGTTTTTGAACTTGTTTTGGAACGGGTTTCTCGAAGGTCAAGCGTTAGATAACATGGTAAGTATGGACAACGACAGATCCTGACCACCTTAATAAGTTATCCATTAGCTACGCCCACCTTGTTTCTGAAGAATCACTAGAAATGGAGGATATCGACCCGAATACGCACCGAACACAAGAGTCCCTTCCGCCTTACATATCAAATCAATGCAAGGATTACTATCCATTGGATCACTTCTGACACGGAACGCTCTGGCCGCTGTTGAAATCAGCCGGAACAACGGACCAATACGGGATTTGCTACCGACTCCACCTTTTGACAAACAGATATGTACTGTTAGTCTCCTCTGATTCCGGATTTAATCCAAAATCAACAAGATAGTTGAGGTAGAGATTGTGTTTAGCCTCCTCCGATTCCAGATTTAATCGAAAATCAACAAGATAGTTGAGGTAGATATTGCGTTTAGCCTCCTCTGATTCCGGATTTAATCGAAAATCAACACGATAGTTGAGGTAGAGATTGTGTTTATGCTCCTCCGACTCCGGATTTAATCCAAAATAAACACGTTAATTACGATGGAAATTACGTTTAGCCTCCTCCAAGTCCGGATTTAATCGAAAATCAACACGATAGTTGAGGTAGAGATTGTGTTTAGCCTCCTCCAAGTCCGGATTTAATCGAAAATCAACAAGATAATTGAGGTAGAGATTGTGTTTAGCCTCCTCCGATTCCAGATTTAATCGAAAATCAACACGACACTCTCGGTGGTTTTCTTATTGTGTATATGAAGACTCTGTTTTGGGGTTATATTGGGTGTTTGGGGCTGATTCTTACTGTTTTGGGGTGTTTTGGTGCAGTGAATTGGAGGTTTGGTGTCGCCAGAAACATCCAAAACCAAAGCAAAAACAAACACCAAAGCAGCAGAGGCCGCTGCACCAAACATAGATGCAGCGGCCACAGTAGTAGGCGAGGTGACGTGTCTGCCGCAGCGGCAGACACAGCGCCAAACCTTAAATCCATTCGCCGAAGTGGTGAATGTAGAAGCGCTTCACAAAGTGAACGGCTAGGGTGTAGCCCAAGAGCAGTATGGCGAGCCATGCCAAGTAGATGGGTGGCAGGGGGCTCATATCAATGGCTTGGGCGATTGGTGTAAATCCAATAATCAGAGTTGCGATGAAGACGAGCCCCGTTGAGAAGGAGAGCCAGGGGGAGGGGCGGCTTTGGACGAAAGGAACTTTTGAAGTGCGAATCATGTGGATGATTACGACCTGTGAGGCGGTGCCGAAGACGAACCAGCCGGCCTGAAACAGCGGCGCCAACTCCATGCGATTGGCGCCGAGACCGAACCAAAGCACGAGGAAACAAAGCACATCGAAAATCGACGACAGAGGCCCCATCACCGCCATGAAAGACTGCAGGGACTTGGTGTCCCACTTGCGCGGCGTGCGGACGAATTCCGGATCGACGTTGTCAAAGGCCATGCCCATCTGCGCGAAATCATTGAGCAAATTCTGCGTCAGAATATGCACGGGCAACATCGGCAGGAACGGCAAGAAAATGCTGGCAATGATGACAGAAATCATGTTGCCGAAGTTGCCGCTCGCCGCCATTTTAATATATTTCATAATGTTGCCGAAGGTGCGGCGACCCGTCAGGACGCCCTCTTCCAGGACCATCAAATCCTTCTTGAGAAGGATGATGTCGGCGGTTTCTTTGGCAATGTCAACGGCGCTGTCGACCGAAATTCCAACGTCCGCCTGCCGCAGCGCCGGCGTGTCGTTGATCCCATCGCCCATGAAACCTACGGTGTGCCCAAGTTTCTGGAACGTTTCGACGACCCGCTGCTTCTGGGTCGGCGAGAGTTTGCTGAAGAGGTTGCAGGTTTGGGCGGCCAAAGCCAGCTCCTCGTCACTCATTGCCTCGACGTCAGTTCCGCTGAGGCTGTGAGTGACTTCGATGCCGACTTTGCGGCAGACTTTGGTAGCCACACCACCGCTGTCGCCAGTCAAGACGACGGTGCGGACGCCGTGCTCGGTGAGGGCAGTGACGGCTTGTGCTGCGCTTTGTTTCGGCGGATCCAGGAAACCGACGAAGCCAATCAAGACCATGTCCTTCTCATCCTGCGCGCTGAAAGCGCCGGCCGCCGGGACTTCGTTTTTCTGCGCAACGGCCAGCATCCGTAATCCGTCGTTGTTATATTTCTCGTAGGTGGCCATGGCGATGCGGCGTTCCTCATCGCCCAAAGGCTTCACCTCGCCGTCAATTTCGAGCCACGTGCAAACGGCAAGCATTTCTTCGACGGCGCCTTTGGTAATCAGTTGCCGTTTGCCGGTCGGATCTTCCAAGAGGACGCTCATCCGCCGCCGGTTGAAGTCAAAAGGGATCTCGTCCACACGCGTGTATTTATCCTTCGAAGCTTCCTGCCCATACGTTGTTACCCGGTTTATGATGGCCAAATCAATCAAATTCTTCAGCCCTGTCTGGAAAACAGCGTTCAGGTAGGCATGCCGCAGCACGCGACGGTCGTCTTTGCCAGTCAAATCCATGTACTTCTCCAGCACAATCTTGTCCTCAGTCAAGGTCCCGGTCTTGTCCGTGCAGAGGATGTCCATTTCACCGAAGGTCTGAATGGCCCCCAGCGTACGCACAATGACGTTCTGCTTGGACATGGCTACGGCGCCTTTGGCCAAAGTCGACGTCATAATTACCGGCAACATCTCCGGGGTGAGTCCGACGGCAATGCTGATGGCGAAGAGCAAGGCGTGCAGCCAATCTTGCTTCAGCACGCCGTTGATGAGCAAGATGACCGGCAAAATAACCAACATCATACGCACCAGAAGCTTACTCACCGAATTCACACCGCGCTCAAAAGCGGTCTCCGCCCGACCGCCTGTCAGCGAATCGGCAATCGAACTAAAGTAGGTCTCCTCCCCTGTCGCCAGCACGAGCGCTGTCGCGCTCCCGCTCACCAGATCGGTGCCCATCAAGCCAATATTTTTGAGGTCGCTCAGCACAACCGTTGGGTTATGGGGCGAGTAGGCGGCGCCGCCATTCGTTCCAGCGGCGGCGTTAACTTGGGCGAATTTTTCTACCGGTTGGGATTCGCCGGTCAGGGCGGATTGGGAAATAAAGGTGTCTTTGGTAGTCAAGAAATACACATCAGCAGGAAGCATGTCGCCGGCAGAAAGTCTTACCACATCGCCTGGCACAACCTCTTCTAGAGGATGCTCGGTCAGAAGGCCATCTCTATAGACATCCACTTTGTTGGAGATCATCTTAGTCAATTCCTCGGCAGCAGCGTCGGAGCTGCGGCTTTGGCCAAAAGCAACCGCCGCCG
>CAZCLL010000080.1:8586-11623 GCA_964499555.1 uncultured Fastidiosipila sp. | reverse complement strand
TTCAATGCCCGTTCAGGGTGTCCTGCACTTTATCCACAGATAGTTGCCGAAGTAGGCAATTGAGCGATTTTGAACCGGTCCTTAAGCTACCGGGGTCGTAATGAATCGGCTGTCTATGGCGAAACGTGTACGCAAACCAATTCCGAATCAGATCCGCCGCTACCGGCGAAAACAGAACTTGCGACTCTGCGACATTGCCGTTCGTGCCGGACTCGGAAGCGTCTCTCACGTATCTCACTGGGAAAAGGGCCGCAAAGTGCCTTCCCTTGAGAACGCGCTGAAGCTTTCCGCCATTATCCAGTGCCCGGTCGAGGTGCTGTTCTATGACCTCTTCGATTCATTACGACAGGACATCAAGAAGAGAGAGGAACAATTAGCCATTAACGCATAAAACCCATGTCAAACGCACCGAAGAATCCGAAATCCAAAGTCCTTGCCGAATCCCTGTCTTCGCTTATCGCCGAGTCGTTCGGAGAGCCGAGCCAGCAAGACTGGTACCACGAAGTTTGCACTAAACATGACTGGCACACCGTGTACCGCGCATACCGCGAGGTCATGGAGATTCCGGTTTCGCACATCAGGAAGTCGAGACGCGCCTTATTCGTCTATCTCATCAGAAAATATGAATCGAAAAAGTAACATCCTCGCACTCGATCCGGGTCTCCGCGAAATCGGCTTTGCACTACTTGAGGGGAAGGACCTTGCCGACTATGGCGTGAAATCGCTGTGCCGAAAAGGAAATCACCAAACCCGGCCGAATCTCGCGAGCGAGGTCATGTACCGGCTGATCAAGGACACATGTCCCGACGCAGTCGTACTGGAGAGGAAGGAAATTCCTGACACGCCTGACGGATTCCGGCTCATGATCCTGATTAAGTGTGCCATTGAGCTTGGACGGAAACTAAAGGTCCCTGTTGCGGAAATTGACTCCAATGAAATCCGGATTGAAGTTGCCGGAAAACCGGTCGCCTCAATGCAGGAAATGGCAAACACAATCGCATCCCGTTTTCCTGAGCTTCAGAAATGCGCCTCCGTAAAGGATCGGGGCCGTCGCCGCTACTGGAGCCATGCCGCCGCCCTCATTTACCAAAAGAACAATGCCCAAATCTAAACCTGAAAACCTCAAACCGATCCAACTGCAGGAGCGGGATAAGCTCCTTGTCGAAGCACTCGACGACTACGGCCTCCTCACCACCGAACAAATCCGGTATCTCCTGTTTCCGTCTATGAGCCGGGCCCGAAAGCGCCTTCATCTACTCTGGCAACACGGATTGGTTCACAAAATCGAAAGGCCGACCCGACTAGGCGAAGGGACAAAGTCGTACTTATTCCGCCCGAATGCGAAAGGCAGGCGGTTGACCGGTGCCAAAACGATCCGCAACGGAAACGGCCACAAGGTGCCGGTCTTGTCTCCGCTCTATGCCGAGCACCAGATCGCGGTCAACCGGTTCAGAATTTGCCTCACACTCGCGCTCGGGAAGACCCCGGAAATCACACTTGAGACCTGGAAAAAGGACGGTCAGCTTCGGCTCAAAGTCAGCCGCCATAAGGCTGGCGGAAGCGAGTCAGCTACCATAGTCCCGGACGCCTACTTTTCACTGAAATCAGAAGGCTCGAAGTACGGCTATTTCCTCGAAATCGACCGCGGGACGGCCACTATATCGAGGCTGAAGAAAAAGCTGTTGGGGTACGCCACCATTTTCAGGTCACCCCGCTCATTTGACCCGCTGATCGCACCAGGATTCCGCGTCTTAATTGTCACATCCTCGGCCCGGCGGCGGCAAAGCCTTCTTGAGCTCATTCAGAGCATGGGAACGTCGCTTAGGCGTTCGGATGTCTTTCTGGTCACGAATTCCGCGCAATTCAGCTACGAGGCTCCGGAAGCGCTTTTCGGCCCGGTCTGGAACACCATCCTAGCGGACGGGCGGATGCAGAACAGTCTTACGCTCCATCCGGTTTTTTCAAGCTCCCGACAGCGCCAGGAAAAACCACCAGTGCGTTGAATGCGGTCCGGTTCTAGACAACGGACCGAGTGTACCCGGTAACCGAGGGTTGTCTTCGACTACCGGGTGCGGGAGCGAAATTCTTGCCTACGCAGACACTTGCATTAGATAACCCTGACTTTTACTGTCTGAGTGTCAACGTCGAATATCCGATTCCCTCTTTTGTAGTCAGAGAATTCGTTAGACGTGAGCCAGACTAACCCAGAACATTGACACCCCTTCGTTCCGCATATGACGGCTGTGTCTGGATAACCAACTGGATGCACAGTCGCTACGTATTCCTTTTTCACGCCTTTTGGCGACTTCCAACAATTGTGGCATCGTGAAATTGCCATGAAGTGCCTCCACAATCTATTAGCTAACTGAAATAGATACTTTCCGCGCGCGAGATCAGCAACGCCTGCCGCTTGGCGACTTCCGTTGGCGACCAGGAGTCGACGCTTTCCAATTCCCTCGTGATCCTGAACGCAGTACTCCGACCCCGAAAATACGCTTCTTTCTTCTTTGCGAATTCGTAATTCCGAGCCGATGAGTTCTTTCGCCCGCTCAGCAGCACCAAGTTGCCTACCGCATTAGTCAGCTCAGCACGTGACTTATCATCGAAAGACTTCTTCCACTCGCTTTCTTCCTGCGGTGTCTGCGGAAGAACATGTTCCACGGTGATCGTGCCGGAGTACCCCCCGAAATTCTCCATTTCCCATTGATCCAAATCTAGCCTGAGCAGGAAATAGCGAGCTAACTTTCCGCCGAATATGTAGTAGAATTGAGGGTCAGAGAGTACCCGAATCATGATTTCCCTCAGTTTCTCGGGTTCCTTCCAACCTTTAGTTTGGCTTACTACATCCTCCGGCGACGCTGTGCCCGCAATGATCTTGATAACTTGGTTCAGACTGCCAATGCGCTCGGTGAGAGATAACCCCACGGCCCATTCGACAAAGACTTTCTTTTCCAATTCGATCACAAACGCGCTCAGCTTCGCGTCATCTTTGAATTTCTGGTGGAATGCTATGGTCGGTGGAATCCAATCATCGAAC
>CAZCLL010000080.1:0-8576 GCA_964499555.1 uncultured Fastidiosipila sp. | reverse complement strand
TAAACCGGGTAAGCATTTGTACGAGCGCACGATATTCATTTTTCTCTGCTGCGTCTAAATGCACGATCGGATTCAGGATTTTCTCACTGTGAATGTCTGCAACTTCGGTGACATATCCTATGAATGCGCCTCCCCGATCCAATAGCTTCGGCCTGAAGATCAAGGACTGATATTCATCGTAAATTCCAAGTCGCGATTTATCCTTTACTTGGATCGTACGAATGAAGATCACTACTTTTTCCAGCGCTTCGCGCCCCAAATCATCTTCAATAGCCTGCCAGTTTCTCGCTGCCCTGATTCGCTCTCCGAGGTCGGTTATCGCCCCCAGGTTTTCGCTCTTGAGTAGGTCAGCAATGCTCAGGGAAATGCCCCGAGTGTTCAGCACAGTGAACATGCGGAAAGCCGAAATGAACTCAGAGGTTTTGATGTACACGACGTAGACGTTGCCCATAAGGAAAGTGATGAACCGACCTAGAATGGATGGGTCAATCAGCAACTCGCCATACCGCCTTGTAAAAACGCTGACAGCTTCGTACAAATGGTAGAGACTATCTTCCTGATCGGTGAACTTGATTCGCCCGCCTTCGAATTCCTTTTTGAAGTCGGAACTACCTCCACGCTTGTATAGGTACTTATTGAACGTGTCGCGCAAAGCTTCCCACGGGGTAATTCGTACTTGACGTGGGATAGATTTATAAGGATTCGCCTCTTGAAATAACGATTCTTCCAATGTCTTCCGCAGTAGCTCCTCGGCAGTGAGGTCCCGGACGACTGCCAAAAACAGAGCCAAAGCAGTTAACCGCTGCTGGCCGTCCACAACCTCAAACGTATCCTTCTTACCAGCCGACTCCTGGAGAATTATGGACCCGAGAAAGTACTGCTTGGACGACCCGCTGAAGGCTTCATAAATGTCATCAAATAGTTGCTCAAAATTCTCAGTTGACCAGCTGAATGGACGCTGATACAGGGGTATTTCGAACAGGAATTCGGTGCTAAACAGCTTGCCCAAGATGCATTCTTTAGCTTCAATTGTCTCGCCCATTTGTCCTCCAAAAAATGTTGGCTAAAATTACCGATATTCAACGCCATTTTCAAGTCTGAAGTACGAGTGTCCTGAAGATGGTACCGGGCATCAATACCGCGTAAAGCGGTATTGAATCGCCTTCAGTACCTTTTCGTAATCCTGTTTGAACTTTGGAGTTACCGGTTGGGGGGTGTAAAGTCCGGGAAAACAGCCGATATACAGGGAGTATACAGCCGATTAGACAGGCTGGTTTTTGGGGAATTCATGGATACAGTCGGCATCATACTGATTCTAGTCATTGGCGGGGGAATCGCCCTTTGGTACCAGACAAAAGTTTCTGAACGGAAACGAAGGGAAGCCCGCCGAGCCGAAGAATTCGAGCGGGAGCGTCTGGCTGAATGCGAGGAGGTAGTACGCTACTTCGCCAACTCATACGGCTACCTGGCCCGGGCCGTCATCAGCCGTGACGAACTTGCAGAACAAATCGACGCCGGGGTCACCGCCGAAGAGCTTCGGGATTTCATTTCAAGCCGGATGATCAATGTAGACGGGCTAGAGCTCGGCGATCATGGAAGCGGATTGCCGGTGATCCTTCCGGACGAGTACCGGGATAAGCACCTCTACGTGGTCGGAAAGTCCGGCTACGGCAAAACAAATTTCCTCCGGTATTTGATCCTCCAGGACCTGTCACGGGGAAATGGCATCGGCTTGCTGGCTCCTGAAATGGAGATGCTCACCGAGGAGATCCTCCCGTTCATCCCCGAAGACCGGGTCGAGGATGTCATTTATTTCAACCCCAAAGACCTCGAGTTTCCGGTTGTCCTGAACCCCTTGTATTTGGAAGAGGGAGAGGACATTGACCTGCACGTGGACGAGACCTTCACCGTCCTGCAGCGGGTAGTGGGGGACGGCGGCCCGAGGATGGACGAGATTCTTCGACACAGCCTCTACGCCCTGACCGAGCGGCAGGGATCGACCCTCATGGACTTCGAGCCGCTTCTTGACCGCCATGACGACACCTTGCGGAAGGAAATCGTCCGAACCACCGAAGACGAGCAGACAAAGAGGTTTTTCGAGCATACCTACCCGTTGCTGCCGAAAGACGCACACTTCCCAGTGATCAACCGGATTTCCCGGATTGTCCGTGGCAAATACGTCCGGAATTGCCTTTGTCCGCCAAGACGGTCATCGATGAATCCGGAAGAGGTCTCAAGGCGGTTGCTTAATATTCGACGCGCGATGGACGAGGGGAAGATTCTGCTCTTTAACCTGTCGGACGGTATCTTGGGAACGGTCGCGAGCCAGCTTATCGGCCAGTTAATCGTGGCGAAATATCAGACTGCTACCATGAGCCGCGCCGACACGTCGAAAGGTGGGCGGCGGCCGCACTTCCTGTACCTGGACGAATTCCAGAATTTCTGCGGCATTGCCCAGCAGTCGTACGAGAAGATTCTCTCACGAGCACGCAAGTACAAACTTGGATTGATTCTTGCCCATCAGCAGACGCGGCAGGTACCGCTGGAATTGTATCGCGAAATTCTGGGTAACGTTTCGACGATCGTGAGCTTCCAGGTTGCCCAGGCCGATGCCGGCAGGCTCGGACCGGAGTTCATCAACCAATATGACTTCGAAGTGGAATCTTTGCCGAGAGAGGAATTGCTCCAACTCGGCGTCGGGGAAGCCTATTGCAGGATCGGCAAAAACACGTTCCCGATGTGGGTGCCGAAGGTCGACGCAGAACCGGATTTCGACCGGGCCGAGGAAGTAATTGAATTCTCGCGCAAGGCTTATGGCATTCCCCGCACGCCTAAGGCAGCGGATGAGCGGTCCGCAAGGCAAACCGCAGACGATGATCCTCTCGCTGACCTCGATCCGGACGAGGTGTTCTAAATGCCGGAGAAACGATTCAAGTTCACGGAACGCGACAGCCTGCTTTTGGTGGATTTGTACAAGCACCGCTTCCTAACTATTACTCAACTACAGCGACTCCACTTCCCTTCGATGCAAACAGCCTACCGCCGCATGCGGCTCCTGAAATCAGCCCGGTACGTGTCATCCTTTACGGTCGCGAACATAGACGAGTCTATATTCACGGTTTCAACGGCGGGCTTGCAGGCCGTTGGGGAAGCGCTTGGCGTTGACCGCGAGCAGTTGAAGTGGAGCGAGACGAAGGCCAAGCCACGCGACTACTACTTCATGCGGCATTTTCTCGCTATCAACGACTTTCGGATCACGCTCAAACTAGCTTGTGAAGCGTCCGGCATCCGTCTCTTGGGTTTCATCCCTGACTATTACGGTGAGAAGACTGATAAGGGAGCGGTTACCAAGTATATCAGGGACGTCATTTGCGATGTCGCTCGCGACCGCCAGGAGGTCTCTCATACGCCGGACGGGGTATTTGCCCTCGAACGGGATGGCAAGGCCGCGCTCTTCTTTCTTGAAATCGACCGGGGGACAGAAGTTGTGGGTGACTCGGACAAAGGTGTACTGAAGAGCATCCGTTTCTACACGAATTATCTGCTTGATGGCAAATACCAGCGGTATACAAAGGACTTCGGTGTTCAAGAATTCAAAGGATTCCGGAGCCTTTATGTGACAACGGCCCCCGCGCGCCTTTCGAACATCAGACAAGCCGTGGCGAAACTGGACATTCCACAAAAGGCCCAGCGGTTTCACTGGATAACGACTGAACATGAGCTTACGACACAGAGCATTTTCACTCCTATTTGGCTGTCGCTCGACCCCACGGACGAGAAGCGATACCAAATCGGGTAAAGAGCACATACAATTACTGGTTTTGGAGGACAATCATGGCAATCACACTCAAAGAAGAATCCATTCTGAATGAATGGACAACGATGATCGATCACGGGGCTGGCAACGCTGGCAACGTACTTTCGGCGATCCAGGCACGGCTAAAGGAAGCCAAGATTCCCGGCGACTGTAACTGGGAAGTTGAAGAGGTCAAGAGCTCGGGCTTTTTTGCCAAGGTGAGGCGCGATTTTCTGATAGTCAATTTCCAGGAATTCAAGGACTACCACATGTACATCGGAATCCGCGACTACGGCATCCATCTCGATTGTTGCCGGTTTCTGACGGTTGAGCCGGGATTCCTCAAGAAATGGGCATCGGAGAAGCTCACCGGCTACGCTGACGCACTGTCCGCTCCGAAAAACATCCTCATTCATCAGGACCTACGGGCCTGGACGACGGTTGTCCACCACGCGGTTGTAAGTTCAGTCGAGGAACTTATGGTCAAGCTGGGACAGGACACGAAGCTCTTGCAGCGGGGGAGCAAGGGCTTCTTGGAGATTTGGTGACTGGAGCGCACTCTTGCATAGCACGACATGAAAAGTTGTAGCGGTCATTGCTTGACTGCTCCTGTGACGTATGGGACAATGTTTGGGAGCTATAGAAGCCTGAAACAAAATTGATCTTGTAAGGAGGAATAAAGAATGTACTGTTTCTTCAACGGGGTGATGCGATGAGTGAAAACCTCTGGAGTCTAATCGGGGGGTGGAAAGGGGTCACGGGTTCATTGCTCTTTGCAGTAGTCATTTTGGCTATATTTCTCTTGACCCACGCCTCACTTACCAGACTTGGACGGCAGCGCTGAGGCCAAGGGAAACTTATGGGAGCGTCTTGAAGTTAGGCGCTCTCTCTTTTCGTTCTGGTGGATTTAACAGAATCTCGTATGTTGCTGATCGTAGAAACGCAGTGAATCGGTATCCTTTTCTTTAAGAACAGGTCATTTTTATCTTCCTCACGGTCTACGACGGCAACAGCATTTGATACATATGCTCCAAATTTCTCGATTTTGTCAATTGCCTTCATGAGCTGCAACCCGGTAGTCACGACATCAGTCACAAGTATTACGGCATCACCTTCCTTCAAAGGTTCGCCCTTCACTGATGCAGCGTCTAGTTTACGGCGAGGGCGAACGACCGAAGCATTCACGCCCAACATGCTAGACACTAGGTCTTTGGTCGTCAAACATCCAACTGGCCCGGAGTCCTTTTCAATAAAGCAAACCTTCCAATTCACCTTGTCTTTTTGTTCAGCCATGATGGTTTTGATTTTGTCACAAATCTGAGTTGCAGTGCGCTTTGAACTTTCAAAGTCCCTCAGAGTATTGTCAGTATCGTAGAAATCCTTGCGCCGACCAACACCTGCAGTCATATCCCAATCACTGGCACAGTATCCGGCCAGTAGAAAATTGCCGGTCGTCTCAACGGCAGGAGCGGCGACAAGAATTGTGCGTTTAACTACTGCCCAATGCACAAACAAGACAACAGCGAAGACTATCGCCGGAATGACTATTGAAAGCAAAAACAAGCTGCCATTGACCATGTTGGCGATTTCCTGAATCATCTCCAACTCCTTTCTACGCTACTTAGCCGATATAGCCAAGCCAGCCGCTATTAGCAGCACGTTATAACCGATTATCCAACTCGCCAAAATTGGAGAGACAATGCCCAAAGTCTTCCAGAAATCTGATTGGAACGGATATTGTCTCGAGAATATTTTATGCAAAAGGTACACGATCACATAACCTAGTAAGAACAGTGCCGGGAACTTAAACAAATTCGCCTTACTAGTCAAGACAAGTTCAGAGATTTTGGACGCTGGGTTTAGCAAAGCAGTCGCTACCGTGGCAAATGACATATGGCAAAGATCACTTCCTATTCTTGTAAACTCTGCCCAAGAACTCATAACCAAGTCTTTCCTGTCACCCTTACGCACCAACACCATCACAACGTAGTAGAATGATCTAGCTAATACAGCGATGAGAAGAAGGATCAACTGAAACCAAATTATCTCTTCGACTGATCTCATCAATGCACCGGTAGCTTCTTGTTGAGTTCGTCCATCGAATCAAGATAATGGCATATCATCTGTTCGAGATTCGCGTACGCGCCAGTCGCGTCACTCGTCTCTACGTCTCTGGAAAGTTTGTCCAGACCATTCCCGATAGCCAGCATAACGCTGTCATGAGTTTCACGGGTTTCCTTTTTGAATGGAATGTCGCCGGTGAGGTTGAAGAAAAAATCTTCTATAAATGCTACAAGCGTATAAATCAGCAGGCGCTGCCAAGTCGCTGCTTGCTTGTATTGCAGTTCGGATAGGACAAAATGTAACTCACGCAGCGGCCTGGACATTGTCACGTCCCCCTGCAGTGAATTTGCGGTCTCGCGAAGCTTTTGAACCAGTATGGCTTCAATTTCTGGAGTCATCTGCCGCACGCTCAACTTCTTCATAAACTCTTTGGGCCGCCGCAGTTGGATCCCCGGACTTGAGAATCGGGCGTCCAATAACAATGAGGCTTGCCCCAGCTTCTATTGCTTGTCTCGGCGTCGTAATGCGCTTCTGGTCATCTGTTGAGTCCACTGACCATTCCGGTCGGATGCCCGGATTGATTATGTAGAAATTGCTCCCTATCTCTCGTCTCACAGAAGCGGTTTCCTCAGCGGAACAGACAATTCCATCTAGGCCGGCCTGTTTCGCTAACTCAGCGAGACGAAGCGCATAGGCTTTGCTGTCTTGTTCAATACCAAGTTCGCTTCTCAAATTCTCGGTATTGAGGCTGGTCAGCACCGTAACTCCTATGACCAGAGGCCGCTTTACACTAGCTGTCCTTGACAGCTCATGTGCCTCATTGACAGTGGCTTTCATCATCGCCAAACCACCACTCGTATGGACATTAAAAATACTGGCACCGAGAGACACAATGGATCGAGTTGCCCCGGCAACGGTGTTCGGAATATCATGAAACTTAAGGTCCAAAAAGACTTTGCCCCCCACTTCCACTATTGTCTCGACGACCCTTGGCCCAACTGCGCAGAAGAGCTGCAATCCGACTTTGAAATAACCGACCGATTCCCGGGTGGCCTTGACCAATCGCTCGGCCTCCTGCAGAGTGGCCACGTCAAGCGCCAGACATACTTTGTCTTTTACGTTACCCATACAAGACCAGCTTATTTTTTGTTCTTTCTTCTCTCACGGACTATTATGTCTGCAGAGTCTTTAAGGCTGAGATTGAGCACGAGTTCCTTCAGTCGATCAGAAGCCCACCGCGTATCAGATGGGTCGTAAAGGTCTTTCATCCCATCTTTGGCCACAGGTTGGATTATTAGCAATCGCTTGTAGTCGCGCATTATCCTCACCGATTTCCCAAAGATTTCAGCTGCTTTCTCAATGTTTATAAGATGCTCATTCATTTGCTCATCTCTCGCCTTACGTAACATTTCCGTTACTTTCGCAAACCGTTGCAAATCGCCGACATTCGTCGTTAATTGACGTCAAATTGTAGCACGAAACGTTACTTGTCAATAAAAAAATTAGATTTTTATTGCATTACTCGGGCTGAACCTCGAATACGTCTCCACCATATCCTGGTTGCTCATGTGCAGGTAGTTTTGCGTCACTACCAGCGACGTGTGCCCGAGAATCTTCTGCAGAATCACCGGGGAGCCGCCTTGTCGGATGAAAAACGTAGCCGCGCTGTGGCGAATCAGGTGGGGATAGAGCTCAATGCCGACATTATTCCCGATATCCTGGATGATCTTGTGGCAGTGGCGCGAAGTTATAGGCTTGCCGCTTCTCTGGCAGAAAGCGAGGTTCCCCGGCGTGCCGTTCCGCCACCGGTTCAGGTAGAAATGGACGGTCTTAATGGTCTTCGCGCCCATCGGGACTTGACGCTCCTTGCGGCCCTTGCCATAAACCTTGACCAGCCCGGCGCGCAGGTCAATATCGTCGATCTTGAGCGTTATCAATTCCTCTTTGCGGATCATGGAATCCCAGAACAACATCACCATCGTGAGATTCCGGTATCCTTCGTAGGTTGACTTGTTGAGGGACTGCAAAACACGCTGGATTTCCTCCGGCGACACTACCGGCTTAATCCGTTTGGATACCTTGACCAGTTTCAGCTTCTTCGTGGGGTTTGGTTTTTCCCAGATGCCTTCTTCTTCCAGGTAATTGAAGAACCGGCGGTAGACGCGTATCCGGCCGTTGACGGTTTCGTCAGAGACGTTGCCGATAAGCGACAGCAGGTAGTCCTGGATATTCTGCCGCGTAATGTCCTCGATGTCGATGCCTTTTTCTTCGAGATAGCGGACCAGATAGCCGAGCCGCTCCGCATAGACGTTGAGAGTGCGTGGTGCCAGATTTCTTATCTTGCATCCGAAGACAAACGCATCGACGTATGTCTTCCAGTTTGATCCCACCTTCAGTTCATCGACCAAAAGGTAGAGTCGCTTGAGATGATCTTCCATGACTTCTCCTACCAGTCAGAGGCCCTTTTGCCTGTTTTGGCCTCATGTTTTTGGTTGAAGTAGTCGTCGGAAGTCGTTGTTGGGTATTAAATTAAATACCCCCGGCAGGACTCGAACCTGCTACCCTCTGCTTAGAAGGCAGATGCTCTATCCGGATGAGCTACGGGGGCGTCCGATCATTCTACACCAAAATACCCGCCCCCGCCTGATCCCGCAACACTAAACTCGCCGCCGCACCTGGCACACGAACGACTTCAGGTAAAACGACTCGGGAAAAT
>CAZCLL010000079.1:4472-11696 GCA_964499555.1 uncultured Fastidiosipila sp. | reverse complement strand
CCGCAAATCGGACAAGGAGGAATATCTAACCCCGTAATGACAAAGGTTGATCAGGAGGACTTTCTTTCAAATGAAATTCTGATACAATAATCATGCTTTATTGAGCAGAGCTTCGGGAGGTCCGCAAAAACACACCCGGAGCTTTTCCTTTCTGAATTTATGGACAAGTATAATCGGCAATTCTAGGACAGACAAGACGTCAGCAATTCGTCAAATTAGACTGGCAGCGACAGTTTGGGTGATGGGATTCCAGATTTAATCGAAAATCAACAAGATAGTTGAGGGTGAGTTTAGTTCGTTCACTTTACGAACTAGCCTTTGGTACAGAACTAGCGGCGGGAACAATACGTAGCAGTTAGCGTACCGCCAATTACTTGAACGTAGTAGTAGGTTGCGGCGGGAACGATACGTGGTAGTTAGCGTACCGCCAATTACTTGAAATATCGTAGTAAGTGGCGGTGGGAATGGTAACTTGTTGTGTGTGGTGATCGTTGGTGGAGTGTAGGTTTGATGTAGGAGGAGGGGGAGAGGGGTGGGGGAGGCGGCTTTGGCCTAGAGAATGAGAGGTTAGATGAGGCCGCGCTACTTGATGAGGGCGAGGAAGTGGTCGACGGCCTCGGGGGTGTCGTGGCGGAAGAAGAGGGTTTGGGCCTGGTCTAGGGCTTCGATGGCGGCCATGTCGGTGGGGGTGAGGGTGAAGTCGAAGATGTTGAAGTTTTCGGCGATGCGGGTTTTGTGGGTGGACTTGGGGATGGCGACGACGTTGCTTTGGATGAGGAAGCGGAGGGCGACTTGGGCTGTGGTTTTGCCGAGGCGAGCGCCGATTTGCTGGAGGGTTTCGTTGGTGAAGAAGTTGGCTTTGCCTTCGGCGAAGGGGGCCCAACCTTCGGCTTGGATGTTGTATTTGGCCATGGTTTGACGGGCGAGTTTTTGTTGGTGGAAGATGTGGGTTTCGATTTGGTTGACTTGGGGCGTGACTTCGGCGAAGGTGGCGAGGTCGGCTAGGCGATCGGGGTAGAAGTTGCTGACGCCGATGGCGCGGATTTTGCCGGCTTTTTGGGCGTCGACGAGGGCTTGGTAGGTGCCGTAGATGTCGCTGAAGGGTTGGTGGAGGAGGAAGAGGTCGACGTAGTCGGTTTTGAGGCGGGTGAGGGAGGCGTCGATGGATTGGGTGGCTTTTTGGTAGCCGTAGTTGCTGAGCCAGATTTTGGTGGTGAGGAAGATTTGGTCGCGGGGGACGGTGCTTTTGGCGATGGCGTTGCCGACGGCTTCTTCGTTGAAGTAGCTTTGGGCGGTGTCGATGGAGCGGTAGCCTATTTCGAGGGCGTCGAGTACGCTGCGTTCACATTCTGCGGGGTCGGGGATTTGGAAGACGCCGAATCCGAGCATGGGCATTTGGACGCCGTTGTTTAGGGTTGTCTATTACATGGGGGCCTCCTTGGGTGGAGGGGGTGTTGTGGGGTGTGGGTGGATTGGGGTGAGGCGGATTGGATTGCGAAAATGAAAAAAGCCCGAAATCTCGGGCTTTTTTGGCGGAGAAGGGGGGATTTGAACCCCCGCGCCGCTTTTGACGACCTACTGCATTTCGAGTGCAGACCCTTCAGCCACTTGGGTACTTCTCCAGCTGCTGTTCTGTCCCGAAAGAATTGATGTGAGGTTTCTTTCAGAGATACTCGCGAATTATAACGTAATTTAAATCGATCTACAAGATGCCTGGGAATTTGGGTTTGGGAGGAAGCTGCCTTGGAATCTGCCTTGGAAGGGAAAAGTGGGGGGAGGCGGCTTTGGCCTAGAAAATGTGCTAGGGAATGGTGGGGGGTTGCATTACAATGAAGTGATACTACTTGGGAATTGGGAGGTGTGGGATGAAGCAAGGGACAAATGAGTTTGATGTGGCGATTTCGAAGGTTCGCCATCGGATTGAGAAGGCTAGGGCGGCCTCTAATAAGGAGTGGAGTGCGGATGCTCGTTTTTATGATTTTTCGGAGAAATTGGAACGCATTCTGGATGAGGTAACCGGAGGGATTGAGGGGAAGGATATTTATTTTGCGTATACGGTTTTGATTCTGGTGATAACGGCGCTGTCGGAGTGGGAGGCGGCTTTGGCTGATGAGATAGAGTTCGAGGCGGATGATTTTTACGTTCATTTGAATGATGCTTGGGATGTGATTCATAATCATACGCCTTTTGATTCGGAGGAGGCTGATTGGGTCGTTTCTTCGACTTGTAGGGATATCCGGTCGGAGGCGTTTATTGCCCAGCCAAGGTATGCCTATGATTTGTTGTATATTTTCTCGGGATTAGTGACTAAGAATACATTTAACCTGGTTTTAGAGACGCTTGATGAGTTCCGAGAGGATCTTCGTGCTATGGGGCGTGAATCACTTTATATGGAAGATGAGGTGATGGTTCGGCTTTTTTCCTACAATGCGACTGGTGGTGTCGATAAGGTCATGCGCATAATGGAAGAGAACATGGAATATGAGAGTGTGCGACAAGAAGCTTTTCAATATGCTTTGATTGATGAGGATTATGATAAGGCTGAAAGATTTTGCCTAGATTTTATTGCCAATGCAGGTGAAGATGCGCCTTTCTATAGGGTTACAGAGTGGTACGAACACCTTTTGGAATTGTATGAGGCTACTGGGGATAAGGAGAAGTTGACTGAGCTGCGCCGCTTCCTGATTCTTGAGAAACATTCTGTTAATGATTATGTTTCGCTTCGAGATCAATTGATTGATGAAGGGACTTGGGAGAGTGAGTATCCTCTGCTGATTGAGGGCTTACGCGATGATCCGAACCCTCGTATTTACCTGAAGTTTCTGTCTATTGAGAATGACAATGCCCGAATTCTTGAGTGGCTGAAGGAGGATCCCATGCGTGTGTTTGAATACGGTGGATACCTTGATAAGGAGTTTGAGGATGAGTGTTGGGATTTGTATGAACAGGCTATTTTTCCATTTGCAGCGGAAGCGAAGACGAGAAGACATTATAAAAAACTTTCTCGTATGATTGAGGATTACTATCAATTCGGTGGGAAGTTAGCGGCGATGTCTGTGATTTCTTCGCTCAAAGACCTTTATCCACGAAGGAAGCTGATGATTGAGGAATTGGATGAGTTGAATTCTTGGCTTGAGCGCTCGTGCTTTTTTGAGAGTTTTGAGTAGGTAGGGTTTGGTTTGGTTTGGTTTGGTTGTGGGGCTGAGTTTGAGTTGTGGGGCTCGGTTTGGTTTGGTTTGGTTGTGGGGCTGAGTTTGAGTTGCGGGGCTCGGTTTGGTTGGGTTTGGTTTGGTTTAGTTTGGTTGTGGGGCTGAGTTTGAGTTGTTGGGCTCGGTTTGGTTTGGTTGTGGGGCTCGGTTTAGGTTGGGTTTGGTAGTTACCCATTTATATGGGGCAGTTTGATTTAAGGAGACAGAGCGATGGAACGTTTGGCACATGAAGTTTATGGAACGAGTTCTCATTATTGGTATGCTGTTGATTTGATGGCACCCCATGATTATGGGCAGATTTTCAATAGTGATACAACTACGGTGAGTGGTCTTGTTGAGGCTGTGTCTAATGATATTCGTATGGCTTCTGGTGAGGCTTCAGGGTATGAATCGATGTTTTGGTATTTCGGGAAGAGCGTTGAGGATGTTGTCGTGATGGTTCGTTATCTAGATCATGCATTCGTTGTTCAAGTAAATGTACAGGATTTTGATTTTGCTCTGCATTATGACCAGATTGCGGCGTGGAAGGCTGCGCTGATGGAGGGGCTTTTGTCTTGAGTGGTTGCTTGGGCGGTTGTTTGGAATAGAGTGACGGCTGGATTTCGGATTTAATCGAAAATCAACACGATAGTTCTGGTGGAGATTGCTGTTTGGGTGGTAGGGTTCCGGATTTAATCGAAAATCAACATGATAATCGTGGTGGAGATTGCTGTTTGGGTAGTTGGATTCCAGATTAAATCGAAAATCAACACGATGATTGTGGTGGAGATTGCTGTTAGGGTGCTTGAATTCCAGATTTAAACGAAAATCAACACGATGATTGGGGTGGACATTGTTATGGTGTCCACTTTGTTTGGTTATGCGGATTTTTCTGGAGGATTTTCTTACTGAGAGCTTTCTGGTGGTCCAGGAGGACTAGCGTCGGCGGATAGGATGGTGGGGATGGGGGGAGCGGCGGCTTTGGTCGGAGTGGGCAAGGGAGCTTGACAGTGAATAGAGTTGCGACTAATCTGGAATTGAATTCCGGATTAGTCGGAAAATGGTGGAGAAGGCGATGGGTGAGGTTCAAATGATGTCAAGTTATATAAATCGAGCGGCTGAGGTGGTCATCGAGAAGATGATGGCTATGTTTAAGGTGGTTTTGGTGACGGGGCCGAGGCAGGTGGGGAAGACGACGCTGTTGAAGCATTTATTGGGGGACGAGTATCGATTTGTGACGCTGGATGATGTGAATGAGTTGCAGGTTGCGCGGAGTGATCAGAAGTTGTTTTTTTTGAATCATCCGGGGAAGCTGATTATTGATGAGGTGCAGCAGGCGCCGGAGTTGTTTTCGGAGATTAAGCGCTTGGTTGATGAGAGTGATGAGCCGGGGCGGTTTGTGTTGACGGGCTCTCAGACGTATCAGTTGATGAGCCATGTTTCGGAGAGTTTGGCTGGTCGGATTGGGATTATGGAACTTTCGGGGCTTTCGCTACGGGAGATTCGTGGGGATCGCTTTGATGGGCCTTTTGTGCCGGATAGGGGCTTTGTCTCGGGTGAGGGTTTGGTGGGTGATGGTGGTTCGATCTCGGGTGAGGGTTTGGACTCGGGTGAGGGCTTTGTGGGGGAGCGAGTGAAGATGGGTGTTTCGGAGCTGTGGAAGGTGATTCACCGCGGGTCGATGCCGGAGCTTTATCGGAATCCGGAGATGGATTGGCAGCTTTACTATGCGGCGTATGTTAGGACTTACTTGGAGAGGGATGTTCGGGCGCTGGTTCAAGTGAAGGATTTGACGGGGTTTTCGTCGTTTTTGGTGGCTATGGCGGCGAGAACGGGGCAGGTTCTGAATTATAGTGCCGTGGCGGGGGAACTTGGTGTTTCTGAAAAGACGGTGAAGAGCTGGGTGAGTGTTTTGGAGGCTTCGGGGCTACTGATTTTGGTGCCGGCATTTTCGAATAACCGGCTACAAAGAGCGATTAAGACGCCAATGATGTACTTTTTGGATACGGGGCTTGTTTGTTATCTTTTGAAGTGGTTGAGTCCGGAGACTTTGATGAATGGCGCGATGGCTGGTCCGATTCTGAAGACGTATGCTGTGGCGGAGATTGTGAAGTCATATAAGAATCAGGGGATTCTTGATGTGCCGATTTTCTTTTATCGCGATAAAGATCAGAAGGAGATTGATCTGATTGTGGAGCGTTCGGGGGTTTTGTATCCGATTGAGATTAAAAAGAGTGCGTCGCCTAAGAAGAATATGGCGAGGCATTTGTCGATTCTTGTTCGAGCTGTGGATTATATGCTTGGGACGAAGACGATTCTTTGTTTGATTGATAAGAAGATGTTCCTTGATCGGGATTTGCTTGCGTATCCGATTATGGAGATTTAGTGGGTTGGGGTTTTTTAGGTGTTTTTTGAGAGGGGTTTTTTAGGTGTTTTTTGAGAGGGGTTTTTGAGGTGTTTTTTGAGAGGTGTTTTTTGAGAGGTGTGTCAGTTTATTTTGGGAGTAGTGCTGGATTTTGTGTGTCGGGTGGTTGGATTCCGGATTTAATCGAAAATCAACACGATGATCGTGGTAGGGATTGCTGTTTTGGTGGTTGGATTCCGGATTTAATCGAAAATCAACATGATAATCTGGGTGGAGATTGCTGTTTGGGTGGTCAGATTCCGGATTTAATCGAAAATCAACACGATATTCTTGGTGGAGATTGTTGATTGGGTGGTCAGATTCCGGATTTAATCGAAAATCAACACGATAGTTCTGGTGGAGATTGTTGTTTGGGCGGCTGGATCCCGGATTTAATCGAAAATCAACACGATGATTGGGGTGGAGATTGCTGATTGGGTGCTTGGATTCCGGATTTAATCGAAAATCAACACGATGATCGAGGTAGAGATTGCTGTTTGGGTGGTTGGATTCCGGATTTAATCGAAAATCAACATGATCGTCTGGGTAGAGATTGTAATGGTGTTCCCTTTGTTTGGTAATGCGGATTTTCTGGAGGATTTTCTTGCTTCGAACCATCTAGCTGTCCAGGTGGACTATTGTCGGCGGATATTGAGTGGAACCTCAGACGATACGAGAATTCTTACCACTCTAAAATCAAATCTTGACAAGGGTTTCTACCGCTTTACATCGAATGAAGTTGAGGTGTGGGGGAAGTAGGGTAAATCCAGCCCACAATGCTGATTGTGGGCTGGATTTACCGACTAATCCGGAATTGAATTCCGGATTAGTCGGTAAATGTTCTTGAGAATAAGGGTTGTGATTGGTGAGGAGGATCGGCTGAAGGGGTTGCTGGAGTCTAGTGGGAAATTTGGTGGGGAGTAAAGAGTAAAATGAGCAAAGGGACGAGGAAGAAGATGGGAAAGTGAAGAGGGAGGATAGGAGAGAATGAAATAGACAAGGGGAGAGAATTTTGTTACCTGAATTACAAGTGTAACGAATGAACTTGCAAAGAATCAAAGAAATTGTTTCAAAGCATTGACATTTGGGATTTCAACTAGTTAAATAGCAGAGGTTAGCAGTGTCTAACTTTATTTTTTATCTGTGAGTTAGCAGAAACTAACTTATTAAGTTGAGAGCTAACTTGGAAGTAGAAGGAGTACATCATGAAAGTGTCAGCTTTGAAGAAGGCTACGGCGAAGGTTACTGCGATTGTTGCGGGTCTTTCCCTATTACTCAGTGCTTGCGGGACGACGTCGAGCACACCGGAGACGTCTAGTTCCAATGGAGGCACGACGGTTGCAGGCGGTGGTTCGGAAGCGAGTGCGCCGGTGGATACCCATGCTGAAGATACGAATGCCGAAGGGACCGAGGGGGCCGAGGGTACTGGAGCCGAAGGAACCGAAGGGGCCGAGGCTGGAAGTGGAGCGGGGACGATTGTGGTGACGGATATTCATGGTGAGGTTGAGGTACCGGTAAGGCCGGAGAAGGTGGTGTCTTTGGATAGCCGAACCTTTGAGACTTTGGCGGATTGGGGGATTGCGCTGGTGGCTGCGCCGAAGGATGCCTGCGAAGACCTTCTGGCGCCGGTGG
>CAZCLL010000079.1:1615-4462 GCA_964499555.1 uncultured Fastidiosipila sp. | reverse complement strand
AGGATGTGATGCCGGCGGATTCGCCTTATGTGAGTGATCCGGAGGTGCTGAATATTGGGAATCATCGGGAGCCGAATCTGGAGATTTTGGCGGCGGCGGAGCCTGATTTGGTGATTATTGGGCAAAGGTTTGCGGCCTTCTATGAGGAGATTAAGATGCTGGTTCCGGGGGCTGCGGTGATTGATCTGAATTTTGCGCTGCCGGAGGAGAATGCTGGGGAGAGCCTGGTGCAGGGGCTGAAGGGTTCGACCGAGACTTTGGGGCGCATTTTTGGGAAGGAGCAGGAGGCTGCGGCTTTGGGCGTGGCTTTTGATGAGGCGATTTCGGAGGCCAAAGCCGCCTACAACGGCTCTACGGTGATGACGGTGATTGTTTCGGGAGGGACGATTGGTTTCTCGGCTCCGCGATCGGGGCGAGTTTGGGGCCCGATGTATGAGATTTTTGATTGGGTTTCGGCTTTGGAAGTGGCTGGGGCTTCGTCGGATCATCAGGGGGATGATATTTCGGTGGAAGCGATTGCCCAGAGTAACCCGGACTGGATTTTTGTCCTGGATCGTGATGCTGGTGTGGCTACGGCGGCCGGCGAACAGCCTGCCAGAGATGTGATTGATCATTCGCCGGCGCTTCGGAATACGACGGCGGTGCTTGAGGGCAACATTTATTATGCGCCGAATGATACCTATACCAACGAGTCGATCCAGACTTATGTAGAGCTCTTTCGTGAGTTGGCGGCGGCTTTGGCCAAGTAAGCGAAATGGGACACAAAATGAGCGAGAAAGTGCGGTTGACGGAGAGGAAGAGGCTTTGGACTAGGCCTTTCGTTGCCGCGGTCCTCGTGGTGCTGGGGCTGGGTGTGGTGTCGCTGCTGACGGGTGTGTATGACCTGGCGGGGCGGCCAGATGGGCTGGAGATGTTTTTTATTACGCGGGTGCCGAGGACGGCGGCGCTGATGCTGACGGGGGCGGCGATGTCGATGGCGGGGCTGGTGATGCAGCTGATTACGCAGAATCGCTTTGTGGAGCCGACGACGACGGGGACGATTGAGTGGGCGGGGCTGGGCCTGCTGTTTGTGTATTTGATTTTTCCGGCGCCGACTTTGATGCAGCGGATTACGGGTGCGATTTTGTTTGCGTTTGCGGGGACGATGATTTTCTTTTTGTTCTTGAGGCGGGTTCGTTTGCGGTCGTCGCTGATTGTGCCGATTATTGGGATGATGTTGGGGGCGGTGATTTCCGCGGTGTCGACGTTTGTTGGTTTGATTTTTCAGATGACGCAGAATATTGAGACGTGGTTTGTGGGGTCTTTTGCGCCGGTGCAGGTGGGTCGCTATGAGTATTTGTGGCTGATTGTGCTGGTGACGATTTTGATTTTTCTTTATGCGGATCGCTTGACGTTGGCGGGCTTGGGCGAGGATGTGGCGACGAGCTTGGGCGTGAATTATAAAAGGATTGTGTTGTTGGGGACGGGGCTGATTGCTTTGGCGGTGGGGATTGTCGCCGCGGTGATTGGGAATTTGCCGTTTCTGGGTTTGATTGTGCCGAATCTTGTGTCGATGTACCGCGGCGACGATTTGCGGAGCAACTTGCCGTGGGTTTGCCTTTTGGGGATGGGGACGATTACGGCTTGCGATATTTTGTCGCGGACGCTGATTCAGCCGTTTGAGGTGCCGGTTTCTTTGATTTTGGGGACCTTGGGCTCGGTGGTTTTTATTGTTTTGATTATGCGAAGAAGGAAGGTTGTGTAGGCTGTGGCTGGTACGGAAGGTGGTGGCGGGGCTGCGGCTTTGGCCGGAAGGGTAAGGGTGACTGGGGCGTTTCGGTCAAAAGCGGACGAGCGCAAGTACTGGTTGCGCCTGGGGCTGATTGTGGTCTTGGGCTTGCTGGCGGCGTGGGGGCTTCTGGTTTACAACAATCCGGTGCCGGTGGATTCGCCGTCGTTTGTGCCGGTGGTGCGGCGGCGCTTGGTGTCATTGGTGGCGATGATGATTGCGGCGGTGTGCCAAAGCTTATCAACGGTGGCGTTTCATACGTTGACGAATAATCGGATTATTACGCCGTCGCTTTTGGGGTTTGAGGCGTTGTATACGACGATTCAGACGGGGACGATGTTCTTTTTGGGGACGGGGGCGCTTCTGGCGTTTCGTGGGACAGGGGCTTTTCTGGTGCAAGTGGGCATCATGGTGTTGTTTAGTTTGCTTTTGTATGGGTGGCTTTTGTCGGGGAAGTACGGGAATTTGCAGCTGATGCTTCTGATTGGCGTGATTATGGGGACGGGGCTGCGGTCGGTGTCGTCGTTTATGCGAAGGCTTCTTGCGCCGTCGGAGTTTGATATTTTGCAGGCGCGCTTGTTTGGGTCGGTGAATCATGCGGATCCGGAGAGTTTTCCGGTGGTGATTCCGATGGTGCTTGTTATTGCCGTATTGTTATTTGGGCTTGCCCGAAAGCTGAATGTGCTGTCGCTTGGGAAGAGTGCTGCGACGGCACTGGGGGTGAGGCACCAGACGAGTATGATTTTGGTTTTGGTGCTGATTTCGATTTTGCTTTCTGTGTCGACGGCGCTTGTGGGGCCGATGACGTTTTATGGGTTTTTGGTGGCGACTTTGGCTTATCAAGCGGCGCCGACGTATGATCATCGGTATTTGTTTCCGATGGCTTTGGGGTTGGGCTTTTTGATTTTGACGGCTTCGTATTTTGTTATGTATCACGTATTTGATGCGCAGGGTGTGGTTTCGGTGATTATTGAGTTGTTTGGTGGCGTGACTTTCCTGGCTGTGATTTTGAAGAAGGGGAGTTTGTGATGGTGGTTGTTGGGTGCTTGTTTGTTGCGTGTGTGGCGGCGGCTTTGGCC
>CAZCLL010000079.1:0-1565 GCA_964499555.1 uncultured Fastidiosipila sp. | reverse complement strand
GGAGAGAGGGTTGGAGTGCGGCGGCTTTGGCCGAGAAGAAAGTGAGGGTCGGGGCATGATTACTATTTCGAATGTGCGGAAATCGTATACGGACGAGGTGACGATTGGACCGCTGAATCTTTCGATTCCGAAGGCGGGGCTGACGTCGCTGATTGGGCCGAATGGGGCGGGGAAGTCGACGACGCTGCTGATGATTGGGCGCTTGCTGCGGATGGATCAGGGGGAGATTGAGGTTGCGGGCCTGAATGTGCGGTCGTCGCGGTCGGAGGATCTTGCGAGGATTTTGACGATTTTGCGGCAGGAGAATCATTTTGTGACGCGGCTGACGGTGCGGCAGTTGGTGGGTTTTGGGCGTTTTCCTTACTCGAAGGGGCGGCTGACGCGCGAGGATGAGCGGATTATTACGAAGTATATTGATTTTTTGCATCTGGATGATTTGGAGAATCGGTATTTGGATGAGTTGTCGGGCGGGCAGCGGCAGCGGGCGTATGTGGCGATGGTATTGTGCCAGGAAACGGAATATGTTTTGTTGGATGAACCGTTGAATAATTTGGATGTGGCGCATTCGGTGCAGATGATGGAGCATTTGCGGGTGGCGGCGACGGATTTGGGGCGGACGATTGTGACGGTGATGCACGATATTAATTTTGCGGCGAAGTATTCGGATCGGATTTGCGCGATGAAGCAGGGGCAGATTGCGGCTTTTGGGACGGTGGACGAGATGATGAACGGGGAGTTGCTGACGGGGATTTTTGGTACGGAGATTGAGATTATTGAGGGGCCGAGGGGGAAGATTGCGGTGTATTAGGGTGGGGGTTTGGTGTTGGTTTGGGTGTTAGGTGTTTTGTGGTTTGGTTTGGGTGTTGGGAGGTTGTGTTTCCGGCATTTTGAGATTGGCTTATCAATTTTTATGTGCTACCTAGCTGACTTGCCAAGATTTGAATTGGGGGATATCGAGCGGAATCTTAGGGGATACGAGGATGACTACCGCCATATAAAATAAAATGACGAGAGTTACTGCCGACTTGAAGTACTTGCCATTAATGGGTACTACCTCTTGGGTAGGCTGTTTGATGAGGTAGGAAATCTTTTGGTTGTCCAGTATTTCGGCTGATTACTACAGCGGGTTGTGGGTTCGGGGGTTGAAGAGATGCAATGGATGGTAATCCTTGCGTTGATTTGATGTTTGGGCGGAAGGGACTCTTGTGTTCGGTGCGTGTTCGGGTTGATATCCCCCAAATTCTAGTGATTTTTAGGGAGCAAGGTGGGTAAAATTACTGTATAACGAGGTCAAGTGGACAAAACTCGTCTCGATCCGAGATCGTGACGAGTTTTGGGTAGCGGGAAGTGGTGAATCACTGCAAAATTACCCCTAACGGGATGTTATGGCGGTGTTTTCGAGAGAATTCATCGACAGATAACATGTTAAATTCGGATCGAGACGAGTTTTGTCCAGGTATCTAGTTATGTAATTACTTGGTGAAAGAAATTCTTCTTATGGCATTGAATCATTGTAAGCGTCAAATCTAGCCCCGTCTACGGGCATTTTCTCTCGCAGAAATTGC
>CAZCLL010000078.1:6608-11827 GCA_964499555.1 uncultured Fastidiosipila sp. | reverse complement strand
GGGCGCGGACGTACTCGGGCTCGGCGGTGATGTCCTTGCCTGACAGGATGATGCGGCCTTCCTCGGGGAGGAGAGTGCCAGCCAGGAGGTTCAGGAGGGTGGTCTTGCCTGAGCCGTTACTGCCAATAATACTGACGAACTGGCCTTTCGGGACGGTCAGGGAGAAGTGGTCAAAGATCTTGTTCTCGTCCGGGGTGCCTTGGAGGTAGATCTTGGTGATATCGCGAAACTCAAGCATGGCGGGCTCCTTTCTTGCCGAATTGGTAGCTTAGGAGGATGAGAAGGAAAAGGAGGCCGCGCACGAGGTTCAACAAGGTGGGCGGCGCGCCTAAATTGATGGCTAAGGAGACCAAAGCCTTATACACAATCGAGCCCAAAACAACTTGGCTTGTGGGCTTCAGGAAGGGGACTTTACCGAAGAGAACGCTGCCAATGATGACCGAGGCGAGCCCCATCACCATGGTTCCAGTCCCCATGCTGATCTCAAAAAAGCGCTGCTGCTGCGCGAGGACGGCTCCGGACAGGGCGACCAGGCCATTGGCGAGCGAAAGCCCCAAAATCTTCATTGTCCCCGGATCGATACCCATCTGATTCACGACCTGCGGATTGTCGCCACAGGTGCGCAGCAGCAGGCCTTTTTTTGTCTTGAGGAAGGTGTCGAGGAGGAGCTTGATGACAACGACGATGGTGAGCGCTACAGCGACGATGACCCAGCCGTTGCCTCGCTCGGGGCGCGGCAGGAGGGTGGCGGGGAAGCTCGTGAAGATGGTCGGCTGGTCGAAAAACGGAAGGTTAGACCGGCCGACAATGATGAGGTTTACCGAGTAGAGCAAGGTCATGGTGAGGATGCCCGAAAAGAGTTCGTTGATCTTCAAGTAGACGTGGAAAATTCCCGTGAAGAGCCCGCCTACCGCTCCCGCCCCTACTGCGGCCAAAGCCGCCAACCACGGGTTCACCCCCTGCACCAGAAGGATGGTGCTGACCGCAGCACCCAGCGGAAAGGTACCGTCAACGGAGAGGTCGGCAAAGTTCAGTATTTTATAGCTGATATAGAGGCCCAGGGCCATGATCCCGTAGATCAGGCCCTGTTCCATTATGTCTATGAAGATTGATAAGAAGATGTCCATAGTTTCTTTTGCCTTTGTGGTTTGTGGTTTGTGGTTTGTGGTGTGCTTTGGGTTGTGTGGTTTCTGGTTTGCTTGAGCCGTGGGCTATCGGCTCATGTCGGTGGCGTCTTGGTAGCTCTCCGGTAGGATGAGGCCTAGGTCGGCGAGGGCTTTGCTGTTGTAGAAGGGCTTGGAGGCTTTAGTGAAGGTGATTGCAATGTCCTCTGCCTTGGTGCCGTTCAGGATTTGGGCGGCTTGTTCACCGTTTTTGATTCCCAGATCAATATAGTCGAGACCAGCGGCAGCCGTGAGACCATCGGCTACCTGCTCCTCCTCTGAACCGAAGTAGGGGATGCCTTGTTCGGCGGCTTTGGCCAAAACCACCTGCTGGTTCTGCACTACGGTGTTGTCGGTGAGGTTGGAGAGGACGTCGACCCTGGCTACGAGCGAGGTGGCGGCGGCGGGGATGTCATTGGCTTCGGAAATGCCCTGTGCGATGATCTCAAAGCCATACTGCCCGGCGAGCTCCTCGTAGGTCTGGATGGCGGATTCGGAATTCGTTTCGCTGGTGGTGTAGAGGATGCCGATGGTCTGAGCGTCTGGCAGGAAGGCGCGGATCATCTTGAGCTGGTCTTCGACGGGCAGGATGTCGGAGGTGCCGGTTACGCCCTCTTTGTTACTGCCGTCGGGATTCTGCAGCTCGGCGAGGATGGGGTCGGTGACGGCGGAGAAGATGACCGGGATGCCCCGAACGGACGCGGCGTTGTAGGCGGCCTGCGCTGCTGGGGTTGCGATGCCAACGATGAGATCATAATTTTTGGAAACGAAGCTCTGGACGATTTGGTTGGTGAGGTCCATCTTAGCTTGCCCGATTTGGTAGTCGACTTCGAGGTTGACGCCGACTTCGTATCCCTGGGCTTTCAGGCCTTCTAGGAGACCGTCATAGCAGTTCTTGAGGGAAGGGTGGTCGGCGAATTGGACGACGCCGATGCGTTTCAGTTCGCCGGAGGGGGTGGTTTGGTTGTTTGTGTTGTTGTTGTTTTGTGTGCCGCTCGTGTTGTCGTTGTCGCTTGTGGTTTGGTTGTTGTTAGCGGTGGTTGTGTTGTTGGCGGTGGTTGTTTGGCCGGCTTGGCCGGTTTGGCACGCGGCGAGCGTCCCAAGGCTGATGATCAATGCGGTTGCTATGGCTAGTAATTTCGTAATCTTTTTCATGGTTTTATCTTCCTTTGCTTTTCATATGGTGTTTGAGGTTTGAGGTATGTGGTATGAGGTATGAGGTATGTGGTATGTGGTAGGCTGGATTTCCAGCTCAGTCCAGGAGATAAGCAAGGGTCACCATCGTTTGTGAGCCGGCGATGGCTCAAGTGCGTAGTTCGTATATCTCATGATCTGTGTTTGTCTTCTATTCATTGGTAGCCTCCTTTAGGCAATAAAAAAACTCCTGTCCTCCAAGGGACAAGAGCTTCTGAAATCTCCTGCGGTACCACCCAAATTGACTGCTCAAAGAGCAATCCACTCATCACTGGTCTGTCAACCAGCTGCCAACTAACGCCTGGCTCCGCGTCCTGATCTACAGGTCCCTTTCTCAGGGTTTCCCTCTCAATCGGCCCTCGCAAGTCCATTCACTTAAGCCAAAACTGCCACATCCCACCAATCGTGACTCTCTGAAGTTTCGTTCGCCTAAGCTACTACTCTTGCTCAACGGTTTCTTTTTTTGATTAGCTGCATCTTACTTTAGCTGGCCAAAGCCTGTCAACCGCTTCTTTCTACAATTTCTGCGCTTTCTGCGGTTTTCATTGTTTTTCTTTTCGCTTATCCGTGATTGTTTGACCTAGAGACTTGGTGAATGGACTCTACTAAAAAAGTAACAAGATATTGATGGTCAGGATCTGCAGGGATCCAAGCTTGGCTGACGGATTTGTTATTGCAGGTGATGTTATATGTAGAAGATAATCCATAAAACGCTTGATTTTCGGTAAAAACTTGCCTATCGTCTTCAGGATTTTACGTGCCGTCAAGGGCGAATTTGGATTGGTGCAAATCCTGACCAACGTAATATGTTGAAAATTTGTCTAGAGCTGTTCCCTGCCATGTTTTTCTCTCGGCAAGTGTGTTTATTTTGTTAGGTGGTAGTCATTCTCGTTACCTTGTCTATTGTTCGTGTAGTTATCCTTTGACTCTGCTGCACCGGATCCCGGATTTAATCGAAAATCAACACGATGATTGTGGTGGACATTCCTGTTTGAGTACTCAGATCCCAGATTTAATCGAAAATCAACACGATGCTTGTGGTGGACATTGCAGTTTGGGTGCTTGGATTCCAGATTTAATCAAAAATCAACACGATGCGCGAGGTGGTGTATTACTTATACTTCATATCTATTGATCGACGAGCATTTTCCTCATTTTCTACTCACTAGAAGTCTCGAAAACCTAGAATTAGCGGATATCGAGTAGAACTTACAGCCAATGCCAGAGATTCGTCCGCTCCATAAAAATAAACTGCTAGAATAACTACCGCCTCTAAGAAAAATACGAGAGTGACAACCACTTCGAAGAAAACTTGCTGTTACCATCTAACTGCCTGCTGTGCTGACAGCTAGATGCGGTAGGGAATCTGGGATCGAACCGTTGTTCAGGCTGATATCCACAGCGGTTTGTGTGGTCCTTGTTTGAAGAGATCCCTTGGAGGAGAATCCTTACGATGATTTGAATTTATTGGCGGTAGTGATTCTTGTGCTGCTGTGTGTTTGGGTAGATATCCGCTGAGGTGAGTGTTTTCCGTGCGGTTACTTGGTTTTTCTGGGTGCTTGAAGGCAGTTGGGGAATACATATCATCATATGGTGGACCAAAATCGTCGTTGTGCTAAGGGTAATATGTTCATCTGGATGAAATTGAGTAAGATTACGTATGCTTCGTGCCGTTTTATGGATTATCGAACACCATTCATGGATTATCGTGAACGAGGAGATTCACTTCTTCAGATAATGTACCCTTTATTGGACAAGCACTCACAGCACAGCGACAGAATCGGTCCAATATAATATATTACCTTCGCGAGTTCAGTGAGTTTTACGCTCGAAAAGCATAGAGTAAGGGAAAAGTGGCGGGTAAAGCGATACGTCGTAGTGTAGCGCACCGCCTAAAAGCATAGTTAAAAAGGGTATGAAGTGGAAGAGGGGCAGAAACTAGCTGAGCTGTCCAAGAAACAGCATCATAGCGCGGAAACGCCGGTGTTGCCACTAGAAGATCCACCGCCGGTAGTGCTATCAGTGCCGGTGGTGCCGGCGATTTTGAGGCGGGCTTTGGCACGGCGGAGGGCATGGCTATTTCGCTTGACTAAGTAGTCGGGAAGGGTGGGATCAGCGAGGCGCTCGAGGGCGCGGTCGCGGGCGACTTTGGAGCGGTCGATGTCGATTTCGGAGGCCCATTCGGCGGCGTTGCAGACGACAGTGACGAGCTCGTGGCGAACTTCGGTGTAGCCGTTGGAGACGAAGGCTTTTTTGGTTTTGTTGCCGGTGATGAGGCGAAGTTCGCCGGGGTAGACGGCGGCTATGAAGGGGACATGGCCGTACATGACGCCCTGCTCACCATCGGAGGTGGGTAGGACGAGCAGTTCACAGCTTTCGTCTATGAACATTCCATAGGGGGTTACGACTTGTACTTGTATTAAAGGATGTTCCATAAGTTTTGCCATTTCATAGTGCGTGCCGTTGGGGGCAGTTCGCTCGTTTGTGTTTGCGTTTGCCGTTGGGGGCGGTTGCGGTTTCGATGTCGTTACCGTTGGGGTAGAGGCCGGCGGTAACAGGTCGGTTGTGGGTGTTGGAGGGTTAGAGGCCGGCGGCTTTGGCCGAAGCGTAGACGTCGTCGATGTTGCCTTTCATGAAGAAGAGGCTTTCGCTGATTTTGTCGAGGTCACCGCCAAGGATGGCTTGGAAGCCGTGAATGGTTTCCTTGAGGGGGACGTAGCGGCCGGGGAAGCCGGAGGATTCTTCCATGACGAAGAAGGGCTGGGAGAGGAAGCGCTGGACTTTGCGGGCGCGGGAGACGGTGAGGCGGTCTTTGTCGTCGAGCTCGTTGATGCCTAGGATGGCGATGATGTCCTGAAGTTC
>CAZCLL010000078.1:845-6598 GCA_964499555.1 uncultured Fastidiosipila sp. | reverse complement strand
TACGCGCCCTATGAGTTCCTGGATGGCGAGGGCTGTTTTATAGTGCTCGGAGCCGACGATGTCGGGGCTTAGCATGCGCGAAGAGGAGGCTAAGGGGTCGACGGCTGGATAGATGCCTAGTTCTACGATGCTTCGGGAGAGGACGGTGGAGGCGTCTAAGTGGGTGAAGGTGGTGGCCGGCGCGGGGTCGGTGAGGTCGTCGGCGGGGACGTAGACGGCTTGGATGGAGGTGATGGAGCCGCTCGGGGTGGAGGTGATGCGCTCTTCTAGGGTGCCTACTTCATTGGCCAAAGTCGGCTGATAGCCTACTGCGGAGGGGATTCTGCCGAGGAGGGCGGAGACTTCGGAGCCGGCTTGGATGAAGCGATAGATGTTGTCGATGAAGAGAAGGACGTCGCGCTTTTTGACGTCGCGGAAGTATTCGGCCATGGTGAGGCCGCTTAGGGGGGCGCGCATACGGGTGCCGGCGGTTTCGTTCATTTGGCCAAAGACCATGGTTGTATTTTGCAGGACGCCGGAGCTTTGCATTTCACGCCAAAGGTCGTTGCCTTCGCGGGAACGTTCGCCGACACCTGTAAAGACGGAGTAGCCGTTGTGTTCACGGGCGATGTTTCGGATGAGTTCTAGGATGAGGACGGTTTTGCCGACGCCGGCTCCACCAAAGAGGCCGATCTTGCCACCTTTGTTGTAGGGGAGGAGGAGGTCTAGTACTTTGATGCCGGTTTCGAGGATTTCATTGGAGCCGGCTTGCTTGGTGAAAGAGGGGGCTTCGCGGTGGATGGGCCAGTTGTCGGAGGCTTTGACTTCGCCTAAGTGGTCGATGGGGCGGCCCTGGACATCGAAAAGGCGTCCCAAAGTTTCTTCGCCTACGGGGACTTTGAGGGGGCCGCCGGTTTGGCGGACTTTTCTGCCTCTGGCGAGGCCGTCTGTTGCATCAAAGGAGATGCAACGGACGTTGCCGTCGCCTTCGTCGCGCATGACTTCTAGGCCGATTTCTAGCTCGTCGGCTTCTTGGGCTTCGATGATTAGGTAGTCATGGATGTGGGGAGACTTGCCCGGAAAATGGACTTTGACGACCGGGCCGACGACTTCGGTGACGGTGCCTTCGGTGTTTTGTTGGTTGATTGTTGTGTCTATTGTTGTTTCGTTTGTTAATTCCATTGTTGACTCCTCATTGGGCTTCTCACGAGATCGCATCGGCGCCACTTACGATTTCCGTAATTTCTGTGGTGATCTGCATTTGGCGGTAACGGTTTCGGTCACGGGTCAGCTTTAAGAGTAAAGCGTCCGCATTTCTTGTCGCGCCTTCCATGGAGGTCATGCGCGAGAGCTGTTCGCTGGCATAACTTTCGGTCAGAAGGCCGTAAGTTAGTGCGTTTAGGTAGGTGTTGACTAGGTAGTTGATGACCGTTTCCTCATCGCCTTCAAAAGCAAAAGGCAAGGATGCATCCACCGAGGGGCGTTGCATTTGGCCGCTGCGGCTTTGGCCGACTGAGCTAGCAGAGCCGGCTGTGCCTGTAGCGCCGGATCCAGCAGCGGACTGGCTGGTCGCACGAATGCTGGTGGCGGTCGTGAAGTCCTCGTCAAATTTCTGCCGCGCAAGGTCGATGCGTTCGTGGCGGGTCTGCGCAACCCAAAGCATCCCCTCCGGATCGGGCGGCAGGACTTTTGTGTAGGAGGGCTCGGTCGAAATGGCGGTGTCCAGGCGGCAGTAGACGAAGTAGATTTCGGCGGCGGCCCCGGACTTGGCATCGTCCAGGAGCTGGTCCGATAAATCCATCGAGCGATAGTAGCTTGGGTTCGCAATCGAGAAGGAGAAGTCGTCGTTTACATCGTAGCCCAGCTTCTTCATGCGTTCGCGACCGACCTTGCCGGTGAAGCGCAGTTCGAAATGGACGTTTTGGTAGCCCTCGGCTTCGAGCTGCTTCCGTTTGTCCTCGATTAACTGGACGGCGACATTGAGGATGCTGTCGTTGAAGTTTCCGGAGAGGCCTTTGTCGCCTGTGCATAAGTAGATATGCACTGGGTAGGCCTCAGTTTCGGTGAATTTTCGCTGCTGGATAAATTTCTCCACCAGCTCCGGCGAGCGTTTGATGAGTTCGGCAATCGTCAGCGCGGCATGACGTGTAAAGGGCCTCGAGATCGCCTCGCGCTCCCTTGAGTCACGCATTTCGATTGCGGAGATGAGCGCCATGGCCTTGGTCATTTTGCGGATCTCGCCCACCGAGTGGATGCGTTTTTTAATTTCATTCATCAGTGCCATGATGTTTCCTCATTGCCGTGGTAGGGTGCGGGTGTGGCTGGTGGTGGAGTGTGTGGGTGCCGCAGCTACAGCCAGTGCCCTCGCAGTCTTCAGCCCTCTCACCTTTAGGCCAAAGTCTGACGCCACGACTTCCAGCTTGCCAAGATCTTCTCATAGAGTTCGTCCGAGACTTTGGCTACCTCTTCGATCTCTTTCATCAGCTCGGTTTCATGGCTGCGAACGTAGTCTAGGTAAGCCGTAACCTTGTCATTGACTTCTGAAACAGCCAGGTCCTTCAGGTCATTGTGGACCGCTAGTTGGAGCAAGATGACTGATTCGGCCATTTGGCGAGGTTCGGCTTTGCCTTGCTTCAGGACTTCGTTCAGGCGGGAACCCAGCTCGAGGCTTTCTCTAGTGACCGCATCGAGGTCGGAGCCAAACTGGGCAAAAGCCTCGAGCTCACGATACTGCGCAAGACTCACACGCAAAGGACCAGCCGTCTTGCGCATCACCGCCGACACGGGAAACCGAGAGACCCACGTTGACTGCGGGTCTTTGGCCGGCAAAGAAGAGGTCTGTTTCCAGGTAAATTTGCCCATCCGTA
Organism: uncultured Fastidiosipila sp.; assembly: GCA_964499555.1. Lineage (GTDB taxonomy): Bacteria > Bacillota > Clostridia > Saccharofermentanales > Fastidiosipilaceae > JAAYZH01. Next base: position 3,752 of record CAZCLL010000078.1, on the reverse strand, counting down.
ATCGAGATGACGTTGGTCGGAATGTAGGCGGAAATATCGTCGCCTTGGGTCTCGATAATCGGGATCGCCGTCATCGAGCCGCCGCCCTTTTCATCGGAGAGCTTGGCGGCTCTTTCCAGCAGACGCGAATGAATATAGAACACGTCACCCGGATACGCTTCACGCCCCGGCGGACGTCTCAAAAGCAAGGACAGGGCACGATACGCCTGGGCGTGCTTCGACAAGTCATCGTACACAATCAAGACGTCGCGGCCTTGCTCCATCCACTCTTCAGCAATGGCGCAAGCCGCATAGGGAGCCATGTACACTTCACCCACTGACTGGGACGCCGACGCAGCCACAACCGTTGTGTAGTCCATGGCGCCGGCGTCTTGGAACTCTTTGACCAGCTCCGTGATGGTTGACATCTTCTGGCCAATCGCCACGTAGACACAAAGGACATTTTTACCCTTTTGGTTCAAGATCATGTCGGCGACAATCGTGGTTTTTCCCGTTGGCCTTTGCCGATCGGGATCAGGGCATCCACCACGGTAAGCCCAGTATAAATCGGCTCATTCACCGACTGGCGATCAATGACCGACGGTGCCGGATGCTCAATCGGCCGGGTCTTAATCCCCGACGAGAAGCTTCGGCCCCCATCAATCGGGTGCCCCAAAGGATCCAAGACGCGCCCTCTCAGCTCATCGCCGACAGGCACTTGAATCGTATGGAAGGTACGCTTGCAAATATCCCCGGTTCGCACTTGGCTTTCGTCGCCGATGAGCAAGATGCCCACCTCGTCGCCGACCAGGTTCATCGCCCCGCCCTCTTCGCCCTTGTCGAAGATCAGGCGTTCATTATTCATCACTTTGTCCAACCCTGAGCAGAACACAATTCCGTCCGAGCAGCGTTCCACACGGCCGATCTCGTCCACCACAAGCTCCAGGGCCTGACTGCCGTCGCCGGAACCAGAAGAAGCACGTTCCTCAGCTGAGGAGCCACGATCTAAGAAAGATTTCACCTTCTGGAGCTTCGTCCGCAAGCTGTTATCAATGCGGCGATTATCCACATAAAGAATGTAACCGCCCAAAATGGACGGGTCAACAGTGTAGCTCAGTTCAGCGCCCTCTTCTGAGAGGAGAGGATTCGAAGCCAGAATACTTTGGATCGTATCCTCCGCCAAAGCCTCATAACTGACTAAATGTATCTTGGCCATCCCCATCACACTTTCTTTTCTAGCATGCGGCTGACCATAGCCTTCAGCTCGTCCTCTTTTGCGGGGCCGGCATCCATATGTTCTTGGCTCTTCATCAGCGCCGAGATCAATTCAAACGACAAAGCCGCCGACTTCTCCGCCACCACCTGCTCCTCCTCGGAACGGATGAGAGAGGCCGTCTTCTCGGCTTTGGCCACAATCTGCTCCGCCTGCGTCCTCGCCGCACCCACGATCTTGTCGTACTGTGCCTGCGCATTCTTCGAAGCCTCTGCCATTTTCTCCGCGTACTTCAGCTCAATTTCCTTCTCGCGGGTATCCAGTTCAGCCGCTCTGGCCAAAGCCGCCTGCTTCAACTGCTCTACCTCGTCTAAGCCTTGCTTCACCACGTCAGCGCGCTGGTCTGCAAGGTTTTTCATCGGCTTAAATAAAAGCTTCTTCAAGATAAACCAAGTAATCAGGAAGCCCAAAATAGCCACAACCGCTGTCGCCACGTAACCGGCCAAATTCTCCGGTGAGAAAAGGTCAATCGACGTGAGCGCATACTTTTGGCTCAAGAGGGCTGTTGCCCATTGATTCGTACGAATTGGCATTTCTACCCCCCTTCCTTAGAAAACAAAGAGAAGCAGGAGCGAGACGACGAGCGCGTAAATAGCCGTAGCTTCAATAAAGACGATGGCAACAAGCAAAAGGCTTTGCACTTTGCCGCTAATTTCTGGCTGTTTCGCCATTGCATCAAAAGCTTTGCCGGATGCCAAACCAATGGCGAGACCTGCAACTGCTGCTGCTACTCCAATTGCTAAACCTGCACCTAGAGCGATTAACCCTTTGTCCATGAGAATTCCTCCAATTATTTGTTTCTATCTGTGATTTCTATCGTTTTCGCATAAGTTTATTTTGAAAGTTATGCGGTGATGGTTGTTGTTGGTTGTTGTTGTTGGTTGTTGGTTGTTGGTGCTGGCGCAGAAGTTTATTTTTGAAGTTCTGCGCTGTTGTAGGTAGCTACCGCAGAACTTTATTTTTAAACTTATGCGCTAATTTCTGCCGTTGCCGTTTCTGCTTCGTGAGTCTGATGGGCTTCGCCTTTTTCGACGATTTCGCCGACATAGTTGATGCTCAAATACATGAAGACAATTGCCTGAATGATTCCGTCACCGATGTCAAACCAAAGCCCTAAAAGCTGTGGCAGGAAGAGGGGGACGACGGCCTTTAGGAAGGCGATCAGGATGCTTGCGCCGAAAATGTTTCCGAATAGACGAAAAGCCAAAGAAATGGGTTTGATGATGTAATCCAAAAGGTTGAAGGGCAACATAAAACTCATTGGGGAGACGAGGCTTTTGAAGAAGCCTTTTACTCCAACAAAATGAATGCCCCAAATGATTATGCAGACGATATCGAAAAAGGCCATCGCAATCGGGAAGGCCGGATTCACTGCTGCTGGTTCTAAGGAAAAGACCGAGAGTAAATTCGACACGAAGATGTAGACGAAAAGCGACCCGGCAAAGGGAGCATATTCTCTCGTTTGGGCTTCGTTTAGGCCTGACGCTCTGCAGAGATTTTCTAACATCCCCAAAAGTGATTCCACACCAGCTTGGAGGCGACCCGGTTTGAGGGCGCGCCCTTTGGCCAAAAGAAATGCCACCAAGGGCATCAGCAGCACAGTGATTAAAAGATTAATCACGGCCTTGGTTAAGGGGATTTGAATTGTGCCGAGG
>CAZCLL010000078.1:0-835 GCA_964499555.1 uncultured Fastidiosipila sp. | reverse complement strand
CTACGCCTGAGAAATCGAGGAGTTCCAGAATGCTCTCTGCAATATCATGACCGCCGATGCGGATCATATCAATGAAGCGATCGGCGAAGGAGGTGAAAAACCTTTGCAACCAATCCATGTGCGTACACTTTCTAGATCACGGCAGGCCGATCAAGGTCGTCTGATCCCAATCTATTGTGGCACGATTGTAGTCCTCTCGAATCATGATTCGCAAATGGCAGACGCACAAAGTTTCAGGGCTTGGCGTCGCTTCCCTGTTTGCAGGTTGTCCATTTGCGGTCCTTTGGTTACCGAAATGTGGGTGTTTGCTAGACACTCGTCGGGGGTTGTGAGGTGAGTTTAGGTTTCACATGATTCTTTGGTCGACGATTTTTGCTGTATTTGGTGTTTTGGTTTGTGGTTGGTCGTTTCTTTTAATTATCTTTATGTAGCGTGAAGCGGATTTTGGGTGTTTCATTCGGGACATTAGTTATGAAGTTGTGGGTTTGGGGTGTAACTCTAGAAACATAATAAGATATGGTGGTCAGGATACGCAGGAATCCAAGCTGATGATGAGTTTTTCAGCAATCGGGGTGGGTAAGCCAGACCATTTTTGCAATTTTTCCCACTGGGACCCCACCAGAAGCAATTATGTGCAAAAGAGAATATGTTGAACTTGGATTGCTGCAGATCCTGACCAGGGGAATATGTTGTGTATTTATGTGGATGGTATCAATTCCGGATTTAATCGAAAATCAACACGAGGATTGTGGTAGAGATTAGTGTTCGGGTACTCAGATCCCGGATTTAATCGAAAATCAACACGAGGATTGTGGTAGAGATTAGTGTTCGGGTA
>CAZCLL010000077.1:10428-11968 GCA_964499555.1 uncultured Fastidiosipila sp. | reverse complement strand
CTGAATTGAAATAATTTTGCCTGACTGAATTGAAATAATAATGACTGACTGAATTAAGTAATAATATTCAGCAGGTAGTTGGATACGGGAGCTAATCTCTTTTCTGGTCGTTAATCCGGCTGATATCCACAGCGGTTTGTTCTTCGAAGTTTTTAGTGATCCATTGGAGGTGAATCCTTGCGTTGATTTGATGTTTTGGGCGGAAGGGATTCTTGTGTCCGGTGCGTGTTCGGGTGATATCCCTCAGCTTATAGTGCTTACTAGGCGGCAAGTGAATCAAAGTTGGTATGTAACATGATAAGATGGTCAGGATTTGTCGTTGTCCATACTTACTATGTTACTTAATCCTTTATTTTCGAGAAAACAGCACCTAAACTGTTCATAATCATCTCGATCGCCGTGTTTTACGGGTAATTTTTGAAATCCTCACTATCAGATAACATGCTGTCCGTGGATAACGACAGATCCTGACCAGTATAAGTAGTTATGTTTTCAGTTGTGTAAACCCATACCTCACAAAATCCACGCAACAGCAAATAGTACGTCCGATTTTATGTTTTCTGAGCTTAAAAAATAATCCACAATATGTCATATTGGACCGATTTTGTCGTTGTGCTGTGACAGGCTGCGTGATTAGTACCTTTGACCTGCATCAATGAACCACACAGTGCAAGATAGTCCATTATTGGTTCACGAAAATCCATGAAATGGCAAAATTACTGCCAAAAATTGTCTGGCGTTTGATCACAGGATCAGTAACCCACAGCACAACGACCGTTTTGGTTCACCGTATCTTGTTATGCATTTGCTCGAATGTATTTGGGGCACCAAACGTCCACAAAAAACCACTACCCGCCTTGAAAAACCACGAATCGGCGGATATCAACCGGAACCCAGGACTAGACAAGAGACCCTACCACCAAAAAACACAGTAAAACGCAGGGTCAGACCCTGAAAAGGGGCGGCCAAAGGTGCGGCAGGGGGCTTTGGCCGCAGCCGACGACGAAGCCGACGACGAAGCCGATGACAAAGCCACCCTGGAAAACTAAGTTTCGGAGGTGTCGTCCTTGCGGATTTGGGCGCGGCGGACCTTGCCGGAGACGGTCTTGGGGAGCTCGTCGGCAAAGTCAACGATGCGGGGAGACTTGTAGGCGGAGATGCGGGCGCGAGCGAACTTTTTGATGTCGGTCGCCAGCTCGCGGCTCGGCTCGTAACCGGGCTTCAGGATGCAAGTCGCCTTGATCGCCTGGCCGCGATGCGGATCCGGCACCCCCGTAACTGCCACCTCGAGGACGGCAGGATGGGCCAAAATGACGCTTTCCACTTCAAAAGGCCCCACGCGGAAGCCGGAAGTCTTGATCATATCGTCGAGGCGGCCGACGTACCAAAAGTCGCCATCCTCATCCATCACCGCCTCGTCGTGCGTGTTCTCATTGCGGATGAGGCCCTCGGCCAGCCCGAGCAAATCGAACAAGGCGACCAACTCGGCGAGCGGCAGACCCTTGGGCGTCTCGACATGCTTGACAGCCACGGGTTGTTC
>CAZCLL010000077.1:0-10418 GCA_964499555.1 uncultured Fastidiosipila sp. | reverse complement strand
GGGCTTGCACTCCTCGCCTTCATCGTTCAAAAGCACCACCGGATAGGTCCCCGTAGGCTTACCCATGGAGCCGGGTTTGGCCTTCATCCAGTAGTAAGTTGCGCAGCTCAGGACCGTCTCGGTCTGGCCAAAGCCCTCTTTCATCTCGAGGCCCGTCTGCCGCAAGCAATCGTTGAAAACTTCGGCCGGCAAAGCCTCGCCTGCCGTCGTCACATGCTGCAAAGAGCTCAAGTTATACTTCGAAAAATCCTCTTGCAGGAGGTAACGGAAGGTCGTCGGCGGCGCACAGAAAGTCGTCACCTTATCCTCCGCCATGTGCTCCAACATGCGCGCCGGGTTGAAGAACATGAAATCGTAGACGTAAATGCCCGCTTCCATCAGCCACTGGCCGTAAATTTTGCCCCAAACCGACTTCGCCCAGCCCGAGTCCGACACCGTAAAGTGCAGGCCATTCGGGTCCACTTTTTGCCAGTATTTCGCGGTCGGGATGTGCGCGATCGGGTAGGTGAAGTTGTGCGACACCATCTTCGGCTGCCCCTCCGTACCCGAGGTGAAGTAGAGGAGCATGATGTCTGCGGCTTTGGCCAAAGCCGCCCCTTCCGGCTTCACAAAGCTCGGTGCAGAGATCAAACCGAGGTCGAAGTCGTGCCAACCCTTCTTGGAACCCATCACCATGATGCGCTTGACGGGCTTCTCGTACTGCTCGATCGCCTTGTCGACGTGGTCGGAAACCTCGCCCTCCGCCGTACAAATCACAGTCGACACGCCTGCCGTCCGCAGGCGATAAAGGATGTCCGAGGAGCGCAACTGGAAAGTCGCCGGAATCGCCACGGCCCCAATCTTATGCAGGCCTAAAAGCGCAAACCAAAATTGATAATGCCGCCTCAGGATCAGCATTACCCGATCACCTTTGCCGATGCCTAAACGCTGAAAATATGAGGCGGCGCGGTCGCTTCCTTTTTTGAAGTCTGCGAAGGTCAGGTCGACTTTTGCGCCGCGGTCATCGGTCCAGCGCATTGCCCTACGGTCCGGGGTTTCGGTCCCGAGCCTGTCCATGACATCGTATGCAAAGTTGAAATCTTCCGGACAATGGAGCTTGAATGACTCCACATTGCCGTTTGCATCTAGGGTCTCTTCGAGGTATTTCTTATGTATATTTAACATCTTTTACTTTCGCCTCCCGTGGTTGTTTGAGATGATGGGGGTTGGTGTTGTTGGGTTTTTGTGTGCAGTGCGGTGCGTGGCGCACGGCGTTGTCGCGTGGTGCGAGGTGGTGCGCGCGGCGTTGTCGCGTGGTGCGAGGTGGTGCGTGCGGCGCAGGCTGGTTGCCAGTGCGCAGCTTTACTTCATCTTCATCGGTTCTAGCATCTACCGTTCGCCTACTCCCTACTTTTTGCAGGTTCAGATGAGCGATTCGCCGATGAGTTGTTGACTTGATGAGCCAAATCACCCGTGAGCACACGTTGTTAGAATAATGATAGCACGTGACAGCGAAACGCAAGCAAGTCGACGATGAATTTTCAGGAAATTATTTTGACTTTCAAAGTAATTTCCTCATTCGGTGGTGCTTATGCACAAGTCCCTCTCCTCATTCCCTAGCGCTTGCACAAAACATAGCTTATGAGAAACCAACCCTGCCGATTTCCATGCCCCAAACAAGCGGTAGTGGTTAGGTAATATCTTACCCTGGACAAAACTCGTCGCTTTACATGGCGGCGGCTTATTTTCTGGCGAGCAAAGGGGCAAAGCCGTGCCAGTTTTGCAATTTTTCCCATTTGGCTCCCTCTAGGAGCAATGATGTGCGTAAGAGAATATGTTGATCGTGTAAAACGACAAGATTTGTCCACCATACCTTCTTACATAAACGAATGAAAGTTTTCATGCTTTCAATCAGTAACTTAGCAGGCTTAAATGAAGCAGAATCAGCGGATATCAAGCAGCACACACAGCTAATACAAGAGATCCTTCCGCTACAAAAGAAAAAACGACAAGAGTGACTACCTCTCTGAAAACTTGCTGTTCATTGTGAACCTCCTGAGAGGCAGGCTGTCGAATGCGGTAGAAAATCTCGCATCAGTCTGTTGTCTCGCTGATAACCACAGCGGTTTGTGCCTTCGTTGTTTGAAGTGATGCGTTGGAGTGCTTATCCTTGCGATGATTTGAGTTGAAGTCGGTAGGATCTCTTGTGTCCGGTGCGTGTTCGGGTGATATCTGTAATTCTTAGTGATTATTAGACAGGAAGGTGGGTAATAGCAATAGATACCTAGTTAAAGTGGTCAGGATCCGCAAGAATCCAAAAAATTTCATAGATAATTGGGGGAGTGACGCCAAAAACAAGTGAAAAATGCTCGGGAATGGTGCTTTGGCAAGAGTTTTGGGTGTCGTTCGGAGTTAGATAAGATGTTGAATTTGGATTGCTGCAGATCCTGACCAACATACCTTGTTGTTAAATGTGATCGCGACCTTTTTCTTGCCCCCTTGCCAAGTGGCCTGAAAACCAATAACACTAAGGCAAGTGGGTAAAGCGATTACTATAAAATTGACTGACCTAATAGCGAAGCAAAAGAAACACTTATCTAGCAGAATCTAGCAGAACCATCGAAACAGACCCCCAACTTTCGCCAGGGGTCTGCTCCGTCACATATAACGCTGCGCCATTATCTCAGCGTCTTTTTACTGTCTCGATTCCTTTGCTCAGGATGCCGTTCGCAAAAGTCCATTCGCAAAAGTCCATTCGCAAAAATCCATTCACCACAATCCACTACTCAGACAATCCACTACTCAGACTTCCATTGCTCATAAACCCATCACGCCACAATCAACTGCTAGCAGCTTCTTAGAACGCACAAGCAACTACCTGCAGCGACTTAGAACGCACAGCCCATCACGCAAAACCCGTCACGCCACAAGCCAACTCACGCTACTAGCAACTACAAGCAACTACAACCAACTACTCGCCCTTCGCTGCCTTTTCGCCAGCGATGCGGCCGAAGACATTGATGTCAGCAAGGGCATTGCCGCCCAAGCGATTCGTGCCGTGGATGCCGCCAGCCACTTCGCCTGCAGCATACAAACCAGCGATCACTTCGCCATCGGCATTGAGGACGTGGGTATCGGCATCGATCACGAGACCACCCATGGTGTGGTGGACCGTCGGGACACGCACGCCGGCGTAGAATGGCGCCTGGTCGATCTTCTTGTCGAACAAGGTTCGGCCGAATTCATCGTCAACCGTCCCGTCAACCGCCGCATTGAAATCCGCAATCGCCTGAACGAAAGTATCCACATCGACGCCAATCTGCTCGGCCAGGTCTTCTAAAGTATCCGCCTTATAAGCGCGCCCCGCCTCCACCAGTTCATCGATAGACTCGTTGAAGTTGTTCTTCGTGTCGCCGGTCGGGTACGAATTCTGGTCGACAATCACCCACATCATGGAATCCGTCTGCTCCATCAGCGCCATCGTCATCACGTCGCGCCTCGCACCCTCATCCACAAAACGCGCGCCTTCCTTGTTCACAAACAAGCGATTCTGCACGCCCTGCTCAATGTTCCCGGAAAGGCTCCCCGTCTCCGGATCGCCCATCGGCAGCAGCTGAATGTACTGCATCCCCGTGAGGTCCGCGCCAACCGCTTGCCCCAAGATGATGCCGTCACCCGTAGCGCCAGTGTGGTTCGTCGTCTTCAAGTTCGTCAGGTCCGGCCAAAGCTCCGTGTTGTACTCATTTCTCATCTCCACGTTTGCGCCAAAGCCGCCCGTCGCAATGATCACACTCTTTGCATAGACAGTGATTTTTCCAGCTTTACCAGCGGCCACCGCCCCAACTACAGCCCCGTCTTGAACGAGGAGTTCTTCGGCTTTGGCCTCAAGAAGCACTTCAATATCCGGCGCATTCGCGTCGATATAGTCTTCATACGCTTGCATAAAGCCCGTGCCTAGAGGCTTCTCCGGTTTATGCGCACGATTCCAAAGTCCACCTAAAACCGTGAAAATATAGTCCATGAACCCCATTCCTTTGGCCTCGAGCCACTGAATGGTCGGGAAACTATTTTCAGCCATCACGTCGATCAGCGCCGGTGTCCCCACCATGTCGCCGCCGAGCCAAGTCTGCATCTTGTGCAGGTTCGGCGAGTCGAAGAGGTAGGTCTCCCCCGACTCCAGGTACGCATCCCACTCCGCTCGGAGCGCTTCCTGCCAGCCTTGGACGATTTCGTCGTCGTAGGTGCCGGCCAAAATCCCCTCCACGGTTTCTTTCTCGAGTGCAGTCATTTCCAGTTCGTGCTGGCGTTCCGGGTCGGCCGCATTGTAGGCGGAGCCGGAAATAATCGTGTTTCCGCCGAGGCGCGGCATCTTCTCCATGACGATGACTTTCGCACCATTTTCGTGCGCCGAGACAGCAGCCGCCAAACCGGCCCCGCCTCCGCCAATCACGAGAACATCCGTTGTCTTCTCAACATCGCCTTCGACGACAGGCTCTTCGCTACCTTCCTGATTCTTCAAGGCGTCAACATCAGCACCAGCCGCTGTAAAAGCCGCCTCCAAAGCCCCCAAGATCCCATTACTCGAGAAAGTTGCTCCGGAAACAATATCTACATTCAAGGTCGTGTTTTGCTTAACCTCATCAACAATACTCTCGATCGCTCGGTCGCCCAAGCCTTCGGTCTCATGATGATCCACTTCAATAGCTGCGATTGCATTTTCGGTCAGGGTCAAGCTGACTTTGACCGCGCCTTTGAAGCCCTCGGCCTCCCCTTCATACGTCCCCGGTGTGAAAGTAAAGTCGCTTCCCGGTCCCGCCGATGTGCCAGGCTCTTCAGTGCCCGGCGTTTCCCCTTCGGTAGCCGCCGGCGTGGGCGTCGGGGCATTGGTGCCCGCAGGGGTGGTGTTTGTTGTTCCGCAAGCAGCAATCCCCAAGATCAGGGCTCCCGCAACTGCGAAACTCGTCACTTGCTTGAGCAGTCTGTCAAGCAGTCGGTTTCTCTTCCTCTTCATTCTCTGTGTTCCTCCCTCTTCTTGTTTCCTATGTGTACGCATCGTGTATACGGTTGGGACTACGGCTGGGGTGGCATCAAAAGCAGCGGATGACTTCACTAAAAAAATCGGACAGATCGCTTAATTCACGGTTACTTGGTAGTATTTCGATAAAGTTTTCTTATTTGCGATTATATTGTCTAACGCAAATTTAATCAATCCTTAACATTTCTCACCCGCAACTCTTGCACGTTTGTTCAACTTGCTCTTCGCACTTGACAAACCCACTAATTATCGCTTGGCCAAAGCCGCCTCCCGCCACCCCTCAACTAGATAACATACTCTCTTGCACACATCTCCAAATTTGGAGATGTGTGCAAGAGAGTATGTTACTGATTTCCCAGCGACTGGGGCAGGACGAAAAGCGCTGCGCATTTTTGCCAGGTTTGCCAAAATGCGCAGCGTAGTGCGAGCGTGAGTTCAGGAGTGTGAGCAAAGGTGCGCGAAGCTCGAAGGGCTTAGCTGAATTGGGATTGGTAGAGCTTGGTGTAGGCACCGTTTAGGGCGAGGAGTTCGGCGTGGGTGCCTTGTTCTTTGATTTGGCCGTCCTGGACTAAGAGGATGTGGTCGGCGTTTTGGATGGTGGATAGGCGATGGGCGATGACGAAGGAGGTGCGGCCTTCGATTAGGCGGTTCATGGCGTCTTGGATTTGGATTTCGGTGCGGCTGTCGACGTTGGAGGTGGCTTCGTCCAGGATGAGCATGGGGGTGTCCAAAAGCATAGCGCGGGCGATGGTGAGGAGTTGCTTTTGGCCTTGGGAGAGGTTGGATGCGCCATCGGAGATGATGGTGTCGTAGCCTTGCGGTTGTGCCTCGATGAAAGAGTAGATGTGGGCGGCTTTGGCCGAACGACGAATCTCCTCCATAGTGGCGTCGGGGCGGCCGTAGGCGATGTTGTCGCGGATGGTGCCGTTGAAGAGCCAGCTGTCCTGGAGGACCATGGCGAAGGAGCGGCGCAGGCTCTTGCGGGTGACGTCCAAGGTGGAGTGCCCGTCGACCGTGATCTGGCCGGACTGGGGGTCGTAGAAGCGCATGAGGAGGTTGATGATGGTGGTTTTACCGGCGCCGGTGGGGCCGACGATGGCGGTGAGGCTGCCTTTTTGCGCGACGAGATTCATGTCGCGGATGACGGGGATGCCCTCGATGTAAGAGAAGTCGACGTGCTCGAAACGAACCTCGCCTTGGACATCGGTGAGGGTCAGGGCGTCTGGCTTGTCGGCGGGCTCGGAGGGCTCGTCGAGGAGGCGGAAGACGCGCTCGGCGGCGGAGGCGGCGGACTGGAGTTCGGCGACGATGTTGGCCATTTCGTTGATGGGACCGGAGAAGCGTCGCGAGTAGAGAATAAAGGCGGAGAGGCCGCCCAAGGTGAAGCGCCCATCGAGGAAAAGGAGCGCGCCAAACAACGCAACAAAGGCGAGCGACAGGTTACTGATGAACATGACGGAGGGGCCATTAAAGGCGGACTGATAGTCGGCCTTATAGTAGGCGCCGATGGAGTCGTCATTGATAGTCTGGAACTCGCTGTTGAAGTATTTCTCCTTGCCATAGGCGCGGATGGTTTTCTGGCCGGAGAGGATTTCTTCGACGTAGCCGTTCATTTGGCCTAGCTTCTTCGAACGTGCGGAGAAGAGTGGGCGGGTTTTCTTGACGCGGTAGACAGTGAACCAAACCGTGACTGGCACCATCAAAGCGAAGAGGAGGCTAAGCTCCGGGGAGATGGTGAGCATCATGACGAAGGAGCCCACAACCATCAGGAAAGACGCCACAATGTTGATGATGTCATTGGTGAGTGACTCATTCACGACGTCCAAGTCGTAGGAAATGCGCGAAACGAGGTCGCCGGTCTGGTGCGTATCGATGTACGAAAGCGGCAGCTCCACAATCTTATCGAAGGTGTCTTGACGCATGTCGCGAACGACTTTTTGTGACGCGCGCACGCCCAGAAGCGTAGTGATGTAGTTCACGAACGAGGAGCCGACGTAGCTTGCGAGCATGAGGAGCGCGTAGTAGACCACCCGATCGAACATGACCTCGCTGCCGCCGTTCCCTAAAGCATCGACGGCCGCCCCACTGAACCTCGGCCCCAGGATCATAATGAAGTTCGAGCCCAGCACGAGGACCAGCACGATCAGGAGGATGGGCCATTCTTTTCTCACGTAACGGAGGAGGCCACGGATGACCTTGCCGTAGTCTTTTGGTTTATCTCTTCTCTCTTCAACGATCATTGTTTCTGCCATAAATCCTTACACCTCCGATTTTCTGCCGTGAATCCCTTAGACTTCCGATTTTCTGCCATAAATCCTTAGACCTCCGATTCCGTCTCTTGCCTGCCAGCCGGGTAGATAGCCTCAGCGGGTTTCTTCTTCGGCTTGCTGGGGTCGCTGTCGTCGCTGTCGTCACTGTCTTCGAGGCCGGTGAGGCTGGTGAAGCTGTCGTGGCTGCGGCTTTGGCCACCATCGATGCCCCCTTCGATGCCCCCCTCTAAGCCCCCGCCGAAGCCACTCCCGCCAGCCGCCACCTGCTCGCCCATCTGCATTCCAGCGATCTCCGCGTAAGGCGGGCAGGTCGCCAGCATCTCCTCGTGGGTCCCCGCAGCCAGAATCTTCCCCTCATCAATGAAGAGAATCTGCTCCGCATGCCGCACCGAGCTGACGCGCTGCGCAATCAAGATCGACGTCGTGTCGTGGTAATTCTCCTTCAGCGCCGCCCGAAGTCGCGCATCCGTCCGGAAATCCAGGGCACTCGACGAGTCATCCAAGATCAAGATCTCCGGTTTTCCGGCCAAAGCCCGGCTCAACAACAGTCTCTGCTTCTGTCCACCCGAGAGGTTCACCCCCTTCGACGCCAAGCGGAAGTCAAGCCCCCCCTCCTTGTTATCCAAAAACTCCTTCGCCTGCGCATTCTCCGCCGCGAAATCGAGCTCCTCATCGCTCAAGCCACGCCCGAAATTCACATTCTTTCGCACCGTGTCCCCGAAGAGGAAATCATTCTGGAACACCACCCCAAACAAGGTATGCAGCGTACTCTCCGACAAATTCTTCGTATTCACCCCGCGCACGAAAATCTCGCCCTCCGTCGGGTCATACTGGCGCAGCAGCAAGCGGATAATCGTACTCTTTCCCGCCCCCGTCGGCCCCATAATCCCCAGCGTCTCACCAGCATAAAGTTTGAAACTAATCCCCTTCACATTCGCCTTCGTGTTCAGGTAACTGAAGCCCACATTCCGGAACTCCACCTCCGGCACCTCCGGCGAACTTTCCGGCAGTTTCGCCTCATTCTCAGGCGTCATCTGCTGGTTGCTATCAAGCGGCATCGTCAGCACTTCTTCAATGCGCTGCGCTGAAGCATCACTGCGGTTATACATGTTAATCATGCGGTTCATGTTCAACAGCGAGTTCGTAATCTGAATAAAGTACGACATAAACGCAATAATCGTCCCCGCCTGCACAATCTGCCGCTCCGCATAGTACGCACCCAGCACCAGCACCACCGCGAGCCCCCCATAGAGAATGATGTTCACGATCGGCTGCAGTTTCGCCATTTGATAGTTCGCGTCGATTTCGCCGTCCTTCACGTTGTCGTTGCTTTGGCCAAAGCGGCCTTTCTCATACTCTGTCTTCCCGAGTGCTTTGGACACCTTAATTCCTTGGATGTTCTCTCGAATCACCTGCACCATGTCGTCGATTCGTCTTTGGACATCGCGCCACATCGGCAAGCCCTTCCTCAGCACCATCCTTATACTAATCATCAGGGGCGGCACCAAAATCACCAAAACCAACGCCAATCGCCAACTCAGCCAAAAACAAAAGAAAACGCCCCCCACAAACAGCATCAGAGACCTGATCCCCATCCGCAGTGCCGCCCCATAAAAACGGTGCAAGTTATACGTATCCGTTGTCAACCTCGACTCCAAAGACGAAATTGTAATCTTATCAATCTGCCTCGCCGACAAATCCATCGACCTGCTAAACAAATCCCGCCGGATCGCCTGAATCATCGTAGCTGCCGTCTTCGACGCCATCCGGTTCGCCTTAATATTGCCAATCCACGCCCCCACCGAGCACAGAATCATCACGCCACCCCAAAGCAAGACCCGATTCCGATCCCCCGTCGGCACCACGCGATCCACAATAAAAGCCAAAATCGCCGGCAAAATCACCTCCAACAAGGTTCCCGTCATCTTCACAATGACATTAACAATCAGGGCCTTCTTATGTGGCTTCGCATAATTCGTTGTGAGCATATTCCCCTCTTCTCTCCTCTGTCTACTTCTATCGATCACTCGCTCTATCGCTCGATCGCTCGATCGCTCGATCTATCTACAGCTCAAAATCCCTATTCAATGATTCGAGAGATTGTAGTCCTATTTCTCTCATTTGTCTTCGCATGGTCGTACCTTCGCATGGTCGTACCTTCGCACGGTCGCCCAGCCGCTACTCATTTTTCTCCACACCCGGTTCATCCTTGACATCATCGCAAACCTCGTCATTAAGGAGGAAAGCGAGATCCTGCGGCTTTAGCCGAGAAGTCGCCGCCTTCGCCAAGTGCTTCAGCAAACGCAGCAACTCCGCCTGATCCTCCGGCAGCAAATCCCCCGTCAGCGCCTCATTCCAGTCCTCCAGGTACGCCATCACCTCCGGGTAGAGCGCGAGCGCCTTCTCCGTCGGATAGAGCCGCCGCACCCGCCTATCCTCCGCATCCTTCTCGCGCGTCAACAGCCCATTCTGCTCCATCTGCGCCACCTGCCTCGTCACCGAGCTCTTGTTCACATAAAGCCTCGCCGCCAGCTCATCCTGGCTCAACCCCGGCTCCCTGCAAATCTGCAACACATAACTCACCTGCCACCCCGGCAACCCATGCGCCGCAAAAGCCGCCGTCCGATCCAGCACCGCCGCCCGATAGATCCGATTTAAATACTTCTGAATGCGTTCCATCGAAACCGTCCCACCTTTGTTCGTCGTCCTGATGTCGTTTTGAGGTCGTCTTGTCAAGTCGTCCTGCGCCTGTCGAGCCCTGCGAAGTCATACCGTCACTTGAAGTCCACCGCTTCGTAGTGTTGATAATGATACTCCTGAATTGGTTGCAGATGCAACTATTATTGCAGATCTCGTCTAGTCCCTCACTCGTGTCATCTCCTACCTACCTACCTACCTTCCTTCCTTCCTTCCTTCCTTCCGTCCGTCGCTTGGCCAAAGCCGCCGTCCCACCCCCGGTGCCCTACACTCGTTTTTGCGTAGTGGTGAGTACGCCAAGGGCTGACAAGAGAGTGTTAGTTTGGTGGGTCTATTTGCTTATGGCAAGAAGGCTACTTGCGCTGTTTATTCTCGCCTCAAATTTCATAGTATGTTCTCTTGCGCATATCTCCAAATTTGGAGATATGCGCAGACGA
>CAZCLL010000076.1:0-12323 GCA_964499555.1 uncultured Fastidiosipila sp. | reverse complement strand
ATCCTATCATATAGAAGCATTTTGTACAAGTTTTAGATGCTACTAAGTACTAGTCTTACTTCATCATCCACGATTTGCTTATCTTCATTGATATACGTGATGGTAATAAATCTTCCGGTTTTTTGCCAATAGACAAGCTTATAGTCCACATGCCTCGCAAATTCGTCCTCTTCAAGCCGGTTCTGAACTTCAGACTTTGAATACTTCTTGGAGAACTTATCTGTAAATAGTTTTTCGGCGTAATCCGTAATTTGACTGTAAACAGAGTTGAAAATTTGCTTATATACTTCACCTGCAGGCTCAGTCATAGCATTTTCTAATAGTTTCAATAAAGCAAACAACTCGCTAGAATTTAGCGCAAGAATAATCGGGTGAACCGTTGATTTATAATATTGCCTTGGGTTTCCGTCATAATGCTTTGATTCAATTTTGATTTTTGTCCCGAAGAAGTCGAACCCTTTTCGCAATTCATTGATATCCATTCGAATGGTCCGTTCATCAACGCCAAAATGATCAGCAATTTCTGAAGTTCTCATTTCTTTACCCTGCAATAGTTTCACGATTTCAAGTCTTCGTATCAACGATTCACTCATTTTTACACCTCCACTTTCTAAACACTATAGTTATCATTTTAGATAACGACTTACTAGTAAATACAACACGCTCGTTTCATTACCGCTCCACCCTTGCCATCGCAAGGACCGTCTCGCAGTGCGCAGTTTGGGGGAACATGTCCACTGGGGTGACCGTGAGGACTTCGTAGGCTTCGCACAAGATTTTTATGTCGCGGGCCAAAGTCGCCGGATTGCACGAGACATACACCAGTCTTTTCGGTGCGAGTTCGAGGATGGTTTTGAGGAGTCGCTCGTCACAGCCCTTGCGAGGTGGGTCGATAATGACGAGGTCGAAGGAGGCGGCTTTGGCCGAGAGACGAGGAAGGACGTCTTCGGCTGCCCCTGCGTAGTAGCTGCACTTGTCGGCGAAACCATTGTGGTGGGCATTCCACTTGGCGTCTTCGATGGAAGCAGGAACGATGTCGATGCCCGTGATTTTGTGGGCTTTGTCGGCCAGGGCGAGGCCAATCGTGCCGCTCCCGCAATAGAGGTCGAGGACGTGTTCCGTGGGGCGCACAGCAGCGGCCTCGATGACGGTCTGATAGAGCCTTTCGGTTTGGCGGCTGTTCACCTGGAAGAAGGCTTGCGGCGATATCCGATAGTGGATGTGATTGATGGTTTCCGTGATGGTCCTTTGGCCGGCTACGTGGCGCCACTTCTTGCTCGTCAGTGTGGTCTTCGGAAGGGCTTCGTTCAGCCAGAGCGAGCTCACCTTCGGGGTCAATGCGTGAAGTACGTCGGCCAAAGCCGCCTCCGCCTGCTTCAGATGCGTCACGACGAGGATGACCATGATTTCGCCTGTTTCACGGCCGGTACGGACGATGAGCTGACGAAGACCAGGCGTTTCAAATTGACGAACGAGGGCGCGGATCCGGTCGGCTTCGGGGTCTTGGATCAGGCAGGTATCACCGTCGACGATGTGGTGGGTGCGCGCGGCGAAGAAGCCCAGCCTGTCGTCTTGGACCATGAATTGGGCATGGTTTCGGTAGCGGGTGCTTTCAGAGCTGGCTAGGCAAGTGGATGTGAGGGTTTCTGCCTCGGGAAGCCCACCAATTCGCTCTAGAGCGGAGACGACTTGGCGACGTTTGGCTGTGAGCTGGCCCTCGTACGAAAGATGTTGGAGATTACAGCCCCCGCAATCTCCGTAGAGGGGGCAGGGCGGGGTGATGCGCTCCGGACTTTGGGTGACGAAGGCTTGCACTTCGCCTATGGCGTAGCGCTTTTTGGCTTCGGTGATACTTATGCGCACGGTTTCGCCGGGCAGCGCATTCGGGACGAAGACAACGAGGCTTCCTTCTCCCTCTTCTGCCAGGCGACCAATCCCGCGCCCTTGCTCGTCTAGATCCGTGATCGTGAGGAGCAGGTCTTGGGCTGGGGGCTGAAGCGTCCCCTCTGATGAAGTATGCGTTAACAAATTATTTCTCCTTGCCGGAATGAAAAATGATACGGACTAAGCATAGAAGAGCGAGGCCTAAGAAAACCCAGCTAGGCCAAGGTAAACCCAGCCAGCCTTGCGGCAAATCCCCTAAGGAAAACACAGCGGCGGTCAAGCTAAAAATCCCGCAAAGGCCCGCCCGAAGAAACTGTTTCCCGAGCTTTCGGCGGGCGGCCTCGTCTTCTCTTTGGCCTTGTTTGGCGATGCCGATTTCTAGTTCGCCGTTGATGGCTTGGTAGAGCAAGGTCTCGAATTCGCCGGGGATTCGGAGGGTGCGGTCTGCGGAGCTTAGGAGGTATTGAGCGCTTTCTCTTAGGTGTTTCCGCAGTTCTTCCGTCATGAACTGTGGGGTTTGGATATGGTTACGCATCATTTCGATGAAATTAATTTCCGGGTCAATCAGAACGAGGGTTCCTTGCATGGTCATAATGCCGCGGCCTAACATCGTGATCCCACCGGGCATCTTGAGCCCGTGATTTCGGGCCACGCTGATTACCTCTTGGAACATGATGCCAAGATCCATGTCCTTCATCGGCATGTGGGAATATTTGCTCAGCAAAAGCCCCACTTCATTTCGCAAAACGGAGAGGGTAATCGGACGGGTTTCCTCCGCCAGAGTCAGGAGCACGTCGGTCACTTCGTTCGTGTTTGCACTCAGGATCCCGAGGATGGCTCGTTTCAAGAGCTCACGCTCTCGCCCTTGCAAGTGCCCCATCATCCCCAAGTCAATCCAGGCAATTTTGCCACCACTGATGACGAAGTTTCCGGGATGGGGATCCGCCTGGAAGAAGCCCAATTCCAAGATCTGGCGGACGAAATTCTCCACCAGTTTCTCCCCGATTTCATGGGCATCATAGCCGGCCTCCGCCAGTTGGTCCAAGTTGTCGATCGAGATCCCTTGGATCTCTTCCATAACTAAAACCTTTGCCGTAGATAAGTCTTCGTAGACTTTCGGACAGGTTACGTATTTGATCTCGCGGTTCGCCTCACGAAACTTCAGGAGATTCTTCGCTTCAACCTGAAAATCCAGCTCTTCTTGTGCAGTCTGCCAGATCTCATCAATAATGAGGTCCGGGTCCATCGTCGCAGCAAAATCCTTTCGGATGAGTGGTGCATAACGTTTGAACCGGCGAATCAAAGCATGCAGCAAGTTGATATCTTGCTCCATTGTTTC
Organism: uncultured Fastidiosipila sp.; assembly: GCA_964499555.1. GTDB lineage: Bacteria > Bacillota > Clostridia > Saccharofermentanales > Fastidiosipilaceae > JAAYZH01. Next base: position 9,100 of record CAZCLL010000076.1, on the reverse strand, counting down.
GTAGATGCCCTGTCTTTGCACCTTCAAGACCACCCGTTCCCCCGTAGGGAGGACCGCCCGATGCACCTGGGCAATCGATGCGGTTCCGATCGCGGTCTCTGAGAGTTCCGCCAGGCGGTGATCCGCGGGCTCACCCCACGCCTCCTCAATGACTTGCCGGATGGCCTCAAAAGGAATCGGCGTCATCTCGGAACGCAAGGTCACGAGCGCCTGACAGTATTCATCCGGCAGCAAATCGTTTCGCATGGACAATATTTGGCCAAACTTCACGTAGGTAGGGCCCAAAGCCTCTACCGTTTGCCGCAATCGTTCCGGGGAAGGCCCTCGTAGGAGCCCACTTTTCCGGATGATGCGAAACATTTCACGTAAGCGAGCCCGCTCAGCTTGTTTGTTCGCCATCCGCAGCCGTCTTCCCCAAGTGCTTCAGCTCTTCATTCAAGACTTTGCCGCGTTCGACCGTCTTCTCGCCCTTTTTCGTCAGCTTGTCCAGAACTTCTTCCGATTTCTCAACCGTCAGCGCCACCGCACCAATGCCGGCAAGCAGGAGATTCTTCAAGATTCTTCCGTGATCCGTGCTCATACCGCTGCACCTCCTCAATCTCCCCTCATTCTACCACGGAGGAGAACTAGGAAGTTCCCGCTTTGGCCAAAGCTAACGCCCCCAAAAGTTCGAATTTGTGCGTAAAGTCGAAGGAACTCGTGTGTTCTAGGTATTGAATCGTTCTAGACTTTCAGTAATAATAGGTTAAGCACAATCAGCTGTGAAGATCTTTGGGCTCTACGCTGGCATTCTGGATAGAAGGCCTTACCTTGGATCTTCTAGGCTGAATCATTTATGTGAGATTTGTAGACCCCTCGTGCGCTTGGGGAATGGGCCGCAGGCTAGTTGGCACGAGCTAGTAATGCAACGATGTAAGGAGTAGATACGAATGACTAAGTATGTTTACCGTTTCAAGGAAGGTAACCAGTCCATGAAGAACCTCCTCGGCGGCAAAGGTGCAAACCTCGCTGAGATGACGAATCTGGGGCTCCCAGTCCCCCGTGGTTTCACGATTACGACTGAGGCTTGTACCCGTTACTACGACGATGGCGAGACGGTAGATCCGGCAATTGAAGAAGAGATTTTTGCTCAGCTTGAAGCCCTTGAAATCGAGACCGGCAAGAAATTGGGCGACCCGAAAAATCCGCTTTTGGTATCCGTTAGGTCTGGCGCAAGAGCCTCGATGCCCGGTATGATGGACACGATTTTGAACCTAGGTTTGAATGACGAAGTGGTTGTCTCCTTCGGTGAACTAACGGATAACCCACGTTTCGCTTATGACTCCTATCGTCGTTTCATCATGATGTTCTCTGATGTCGTTATGGAGATCGAGAAGAGTCATTATGAAGAGATTTTAGAGGATGTCAAAGAAAATCGCGGCGTCGAACTGGATACCGAGCTGGATGCAGCTGCGATGAAGGAAGTCGCGGAGCGGTCTTTGGCCACCTACGCTGAGAAGAAGGGCGAACCCTTCCCGCAAGATCCGAAGGTGCAGCTGATGCTCGCCATCACGGCGGTTTTCCGTTCGTGGAATAACGCCCGCGCGATCTACTATCGCCGCATGAACGGGATCCCCGGCTCTTGGGGCACTGCCGTTAACGTGCAGGAAATGGTTTACGGGAACATGGGCGATACGTCTGGTACCGGTGTGGCCTTCACCAGAAACCCTGCGGACGGCGAAGACAAACTCTTCGGTGAGTTCTTGATGAATGCACAAGGCGAAGACGTTGTGGCTGGTGTCCGCACCCCCCAAACGATCGATCACCTGCAGGAAGTCATGCCAGAAGCCTATGAGCAGTTTAAGCAGATTTCGCAGACTTTGGAAGACCATTACAAGGACATGCAGGATCTCGAATTTACCATTGAGCGCGGCAAACTTTTCATCTTGCAGACCAGAAACGGCAAACGCACGCCGGCTGCAGCCCTCCGCATTGCCGTTGACCTCGTCGAGAAGGGCAAAATTTCGGAAGAGACGGCGGTTACCCGTATTGATCCTTCTTCTCTTGATGCCCTCTTGCATCCGACCTTTGATCCAGCTGCGTTGAAGGCTGCGAAACCTGTGGCCAAAGGCCTGCCGGCCTCCCCTGGCGCAGCAAGCGGAAAAATCTACTTTACAGCGGCTGAGGCGGCTTTGGCCGCTGAAAACGGTGAGAAAGTCATACTCGTTCGTATGGAGACCTCGCCGGAAGACATTGAAGGCATGAACTCCGCCCAGGGCATCTTGACCGGAAGAGGCGGCATGACCTCCCACGCAGCCGTCGTGGCTAGAGGCATGGGGCGCTGCTGTATCGCCGGCTGCTCGGAACTTCGCATTAACGAAGAAGAAGGCTTCATGGTAGACCAAGCGGGGAAACGCTACGAGCAAGGCGACGTGATTTCGCTGAACGGCTCCACCGGTTTCGTCTATGACGGTGCGATTGAGACGCAAGATCCTTCCCTCAGTGATGACTTTGCGACCGTAATGGCTTGGGCGGACCAGTTCCGCACCATGGGCGTTCGCACGAATGCCGACACTCCACATGACGCTACCAACGCCAGAAACTTGGGCGCAGAGGGCATCGGCCTCACCCGTACCGAGCACATGTTCTTCGAGAAGGATCGTATTTTCGCCTTCCGCGAAATGATTGTAGCGAAAGACGAGACCAGCCGCCGCGCTGCCCTGGAGAAAATTGTGCCCTACCAGCAATCGGACTTCGAAGGGATCTTCGAGGCGATGGCCGGCCTCCCGGTTACGATCCGCCTGCTGGATCCGCCGCTCCATGAATTCCTCCCGCAGAAAGAGGAAGAGATTGCAGAGCTGGCCCATGACCTTGGCCTCGGCGTTTCGGAGCTTGAAGATAAGATTGCATCCCTCCACGAGCTGAATCCCATGTTGGGTCACAGAGGTGTGCGTTTGGCGGTTTCCTATCCAGAGATTGCGGAATACCAGACGCGGGCGATTATCAACGCGGCTTTGGCGGTCAAAGAAAAGGGCATCGAAGTCCTGCCGGAAATCATGATCCCCTTGGTCAGCGAAGTGAAGGAATTGAGCTTCGTCAAGAAGGTTGTCAAGAGCACCGCAGACCAGATCATCGCCGAGAGCGGTCAGACCCTCGACTACTTGGTCGGCACCATGATCGAAATCCCGCGTGCCTGCTTACTGGCTGACGAAATTGCAAAAGAGGCCGAGTTCTTCTCCTTCGGCACGAATGACTTGACCCAGATGACCTATGGTCTCTCCCGTGACGATGCCGGCCAAATCTTGGAGACCTACTACGCTCGCAAGATTTTCGAAGCTGACCCAACGGCAACTCTCGACCAGGACGGCGTCGGCCAGCTGATCACGATGGCCGTAGAAAAGGGTCGTTCTGTCCGCCCAGATATCAAACTCGGGATTTGCGGTGAGCACGGCGGCGACCCGGCATCCGTGAAATTCTGTCACAGAGCAGGCCTGAAATATGTCTCCTGCTCGCCATTCCGCGTCCCGATCGCGAAGCTTGCCGCTGCTCAAGCGGCCATTGAAGAAAAGAGCTAGGCAAAGGTAGCAGCCTCGTTTCTACTTACCGAGAAAGGCCCTCCACCTTCGGATGGAGGGCCTTTCGTATGTGGCTGTGCTGGTGGCTGGTGGCTGGTGACTGTTTAATCATCTTCTTCCGCTGGCTCGTCGGGGACAAATTCCAAGATATCGGCAGGCTGACAGTTCAATACGGTACAGATGGCATTCAACGTGGAAAAACGAATCGCCTTTGCCTTACCAGTCTTCAAGATGGAGAGATTACTCTGGGTAATGCCGATTGCTTGGCTCAAGGTTTGGAGCTGCATTTTCCTCTTCGCCAACATCACATCTAAGTTCACAATAATCGCCATACTTACACCGTCCAATCATTTTCTTCTTTGAACTCGACGGCTTTGGCAAAGAGATTCGCAATGAAGTACATCACCAAAGCAGCCGCAAAACAAAGAAAACATGCCCCCAGAAGGTAGACCCCCATGAGGCCGACTCCTGCTCCTAATTGTACATAACTATAGATCGTCGTTGCCAGAATGGAGAGAAAGGCTAAGCCAAAGGCATGTCCCATGAGTGTCAAGCCCTGTACGGTACTCTTCTCAAAAATATTCTTGGCGGTACTCTTCAGCACGAGAACAAAAGCAATAACGAGTGCAAGCAAAAGAAAGGCGAGCATCAGATAACAGAGAATCAGGATGGGATAGCGCATATGGATAAGCTCCGGGAACGTTGCGTAATATTCCGCTTGTGAATAAAACAGAATACCGATAAAAATCAGGCCGGCTCCAGCTAGCACGATGGCGATCAGGAGCAAAATATTCAAGAATTTCTTCATAACGAATCTCCTTACTTGGTGCATGATTGGGTTATCGCTTATGATTATACGTGTTATTTGTTGTTTGTCAATAATTTATTTGCGTTTTTCAGTTCTGCCGGGGTGACCCCCATTTGCATTTTCGTGGGAGTCTTGCCGTTGGTTGCGGCAAAAAATCTTCTGTCTGTTCGTTATTACGGCTGATATCTACAGCGGTGTGTGTTTCTTACTTGAAGTGATTCCTTTGAGGTGAATCCTTACGTTGATTTGATGTATTGGCAGAAGGGACTCTTGTGTTCGGTGCATGTTCGGGTCGATTTCCCTCTGATTCGAGTGCTTATTAGATAGTAAGGTGGGTAAAATCGCTGTATAACAAGTTAAAATGGACAAAACTCAGCGATATCCAAGCTTGCGAAGGGTTTTGGGTAAAGATCAGTAGTCAATCACTTCAAAATTGCCCTTACTGGGATGTTTTGGAGGGATTTCTAGGGATTTCCAGCAATGAGTAATATGTTAAATTAGGATATGTCAGCGTTTTGTCCAGGTATCTTATTACGCTTTCAGGTAAAGCAAAGGATTTCTTTATTTTGGGTTCTTGTTCTGCGTGATATTCCTCAAATTTGCGTGATAATTAGGTATCAAGCTTGGTAAAATCGCTGCATAACAAGTTAAAGTGGACAAAACTCGTCTCGATCCAAGCTGACGACGAGTTTTGGAGGGAAATGGGAGGCAATGATGCTCAAAATCGCCCCGATCGGGGGGGGGTTGGGGTGATTTTCGAGAGAATTCAGCAATAGATAATATGTTAATCCAACATCGAGACGAGTTTTGTCAAGCCAACATATTATATAGCGCAATCGAAGGCGATCTAGACACAGACCCAATCAGATTAGGCCTCCTACAATCGGATAAACCTTGCGCATAAGTTTATGCGCTGACGATAGACCAAGTAGCCTGAAGATTGTAGTGGCGGCTACAGCAATTCGCCGTAGTGTAGCGTTCCGCCTATAAATAGCCGAACGATAAGGGTCGGGAAGAACCAGTCTAAGGCGGAGAGGCTGGGGATCGGCGGCTTTGGCCACCGGAGCGCTCCTCTCCCCCAAGTCTTGTTATTTTGTCTAGAAATTTGCCCAGCAAGTCACAAAGATATGCTATGATTTGTTGAGTATATTCTGACTCTAGAAGAGTCGACAGTCCAAGGAAAATTTGGCCAATGTGAAAGGGGACGAATTCTTTTTATGCAACAAGCTCTGATAATCTTTCTCATCACCTATGCGTTGATGATTGCGCTGGAGAAATGGCGCTGGCTGGTGGCTTTGGCCTCCGCAACCTTGTTTGTGATTCTGGGTGTTTTCCCGTTGGGAGCGATCCCTGGAGAAATCAACTGGAATGTTCTGATGATGATTGCTGGGACGATGGGAACCGTTGCCCTCTTCATTGAGTCGAAGATGCCGGCGAAGCTTGCTGACATGATCATCGACTGGGCACCGAATGAAAAGTGGATGATCATTGCCCTTTCGGTTTTTGCGGGAATTATTTCGGCCTTCGTAGATAATGTGGCGACCGTGCTGATGGTTGCGCCTTTGGCCCTCACAATTAGTAAGAAACTGGGTACTTCACCGGTCCCTGCAGTCATTTCGATTGCTATCGCCTCGAATTTGGAAGGTGCCGCAACCCTTGTTGGTGACACAACGTCGATCCTACTTGGCACACATGCGGGGATGAATTTCTTCGACTTTTTCTGGTATGAAGGGCGCTTGGGCCTCTTCTTCATCAATCAGGTTGGCCTCCTCGTCGCGACCTTAACCCTCGTCTGGACCTTCCGGAAAAAGGACAAACAGGTAAAAGTCGAAGAGTTTACCGAAGTCACAGATTACATTCCAACGGTAGCCCTTGTGGCCACGATTCTCCTTTTGATTGTCGCTTCCTTCGTCGATTTGAGTTTTGCTCCGACTTTCGTCCAAGAGAACAGTGCTGGGATTGTCTGTATGGCGGTTATGATCGTAGCGGTACTCGCCGAAACCCTGAAACAGCGCAAATCAACCGTCCTGATCGAAACAATCAAAGCCATCGACTACCAAACCATTATCTTGCTGGCTTCACTCTTTATTGTTATTGCTTCCATCCGTGAAGCCGGTGTCATTTCCGCAATTGGAAATCTCTTCTTAACCATTGGTGGGGATAATCTCTTCATCATGTATACCCTGATCGTTTGGAGCTCGGTCATCTTGTCTGCCTTCATTGACAACATTCCTTATGTTATGACCATGCTTCCGGTCGTCACAGCGCTTGCTGCTGAAATGGGGCATAGCCCAACTGTCCTCTACTTCGGTTTGCTCTGCGGGGCTACCTTAGGGGGTAACCTCACGCCCCTTGGTGCCTCCGCCAACATTGCCGGTATCGGTATGCTCCGGAAAAATGGCTTTGAGGTCAAAAACACAGAGTTCATGAAAATCTCCGTGCCCTACACCTTATCCGCCGTTACTTCCGCCTACATCCTAGTCTGGCTCTTCTGGGGGATCTAATCCCCCCTAGCGGAAGCCACCTCCGGAAGTGATCAACGTAAACCGAATCAATCCATAAGCAGCGGCTACCTGAAGGGGTCGCTGCTTTTTTATTCGACGTATCGAATGGTTCCTCATAAACCCACAAAACCATTCGATATATCGAACAGTTTTGACTTCACAAGAACTTTCATTCGATGTATCGAACGGTTTCATCAAACTAGGCTATACTATTCGATAGAAACGGAAACTTGGGGGGAAATGGTATCACTCGCAAGCGGCGGCTTTGGCCAAAGGAGAGGGAATACGATGATAAAACGCGAACGCTACCTGAAACGCATTAGACCCTTCCTCGGAGATGATCTGGTCAAAGTCCTCACTGGCATTCGGAGAAGCGGGAAGTCTGTTATGCTGGAATTAATCAAGGCTGACCTGAGGGAAAACGGCATTCTGGATCATCAGTTTATCAGCTACAACTTCGAACAATTAAGCAATGTCCCCTACCAGACGGCAGAGACGCTCCATAAGGATATCCTGCGTCAAGCAGAGGGACTCAAGGGTCGCGTGTATCTCTTTTTGGATGAAATTCAAGAAGTTTCGAACTGGGAAAAATGTGTGAACTCCCTCCGCCTTGATCTTGATTGTGAAATCTTCATTACGGGTTCTAACTCGACCCTTTTATCTGGGGAACTGGCTACCTACCTTGCAGGACGCTATGTCGAATTTGTGATTTACCCATTCTCCTATGCCGAATTTCTGAAACTTTACGAACCTTCCACGAACGGTACTGACCCCTTTACAGCCTATGTCACGCTAGGGGGTATGCCCCAACTCAGTCATTTCGCCTATGACACACAATCCGCACAGAAATATCTTCTTGACCTCTACAACTCGGTCGTCCTAAAGGACATCGTCAAGAGAAATCAGGTGCGTGACATTGACCTACTGGAACGAATCATCGCCTATGTCACGGCAAACATTGGTAACACGTTCTCAGCCTCATCGATCTCCCGTTTCCTCAAAAGTGAAGGGCGTCGTGTCTCCACGGAAACGGTTTTAAACTATATCCGTTATTGCCTAGAGGCTTACTTATTCTATGAAGTCAAGCGATACGACCTTCGCGGGAAACAGATCCTCGCTAGTAACGAAAAATACTATATTGTCGACCATGGGCTACGAGAAGCAGTCTATGGGGGTAATGAGCGCGATATCAATCTAACGCTCGAAAACATTGTCTATCTCGAGCTCCTTCGCCGAGAGTATCAGGTGACTGTCGGCAAAATCGGTGATCGTAAAATTGATTTTATCGCCGAGAAACAGGGGCAGAAGATCTACATTCAAGTCGCCTATCTCCTCGCTTCAGAGGAAACGATCCATCGCGAATTTGATGTTTTCGCTGAAGTGGGCGATCACTTCCCCAAGTACGTCGTTTCCCTCGACACGTTCGACATGGGCAGAGAGGGGATTAAGCACAGGAACATCCGTGATTTTCTCCTTGCTCCGGAGTGGGGATGAGCTACCTGCGGCTTTGGCCAAAGCCGCCTGCAACAACCTACTACGTTAACGTGCCTCCCCTGCGAACTTCATGGCCTCGTCGTAAAAGGATTGATAGTGAGCCGCCACGGTTGGACTCGCACCGATGAAGCTCGTGTTTGTATAGGAAGAAACGGGCTGTGTGGTTTGAGGGGCTAAAATTCCTGCACCGCGCAAATTGTAGGTTCTGCCTTCTCTTTCCCTAGTAGGAAGGAGATCTGCAACTCCTTCTATTTCTAACTATATATATCTAAATATTAATAATGCATGACTACATTATAAATTTTTCACAAATTGAGATTCATTTGGTCTCATGAATTTCTCAGAATTAGGTGACTGAACATATATTTGCTGCGAAAATGATACAGTGATTCGGGATGTCTATGGAAAGGTCTTGCGTCCCCAAGAAGCTCCGCCACGCAAGTCGTAGCAATTCGTAAGGTAGGAGGTGGGTAAAATTATTTGCATAACATGCTAAATGGACAAAACTCTGCGATATCCAAGTCTGGCAACGGATTTTGAGATGAAACAAGTGGCCAAACCAGTGCCCACTATACCCGATCGGGATGATTTCGAGGCGTTTTGAAGGAAAAATCGTGAAAGATAACATGCTAAACTCGGATAAGTCGGAGTTTTGTCCAACGTGACATATTACTCATTCAACAAACTAGTACAATGTAACATCTTAAAGTTTCATTTAATAATAGGGTATAACCTTCTTA
>CAZCLL010000075.1:11794-12336 GCA_964499555.1 uncultured Fastidiosipila sp. | reverse complement strand
CAACAACAGCGACTACAGCAACAACAACAGCGACTACAGCGACAACAACAGCGACAACAGCAACAACAACAGCAAAATGAATAAGAAGTGTTATACCTAATTATTTATCAAAAGGTTTCGGATTTTACGGCTGAAACCTTTTTTTCAGTGTAGAATAAGCCTGTTCAACGTTGCGTTGGCTCTTATCTATACCTATAACAGAAGCCTGAATAACGTGGAACAAACTACTTGCGGCAGGAATGCGGTGGTAGGCGGCTTTGGCCGAAAAGGCCTGGCCGACACAACGAACAGCAAACAATAAACACAACATATGAGGTGAAATTATGCAAGATTCGAAGAAAGTAGTCCTGGTCATTATGGACGGTGTCGGGATTTCGAAGAAGGAATATGGAGATGCGGTGAAGGCGGCGCATAAGCCGACCTTGGATCTCCTGATGAGAGAGAATCCCAACATTCAGATTCAGGCGCACGGTACGGCTGTGGGCTTGCCGGATGATACGGATATGGGGAACTCTGAGGTGGGGCATAATGCTTTGGGGAGC
>CAZCLL010000075.1:0-11784 GCA_964499555.1 uncultured Fastidiosipila sp. | reverse complement strand
CTCGGGAATGAGTCGATTGCTAGCGGGAAGATCTTTGAGTCGCCGACTTGGGTGGAGCTGACCTCAAATGCGGTGTCGAATGACAGTACTTTGCACTTTATTGGACTTTTGTCGGATGGTAATGTGCACTCGCACATTAATCAGCTGGAGGCGCTCGTAAAGGATGCGAAGGCGAAGGGCGTGAAGAAGGTTCGCTTGCATGCCTTGCTGGATGGACGTGATGTACCGCCGACTTCGGGGCTGACGTATATTGAGGCGATTGAGGCTTTCTTTGCGACGTTGAATGATGCGGGCTTTGATGCGAGGATTGCGTCGGGCGGCGGCCGTATGAAGATTACGATGGATCGTTATAAAGCGGACTGGGCGATGGTGGAGCGCGGCTGGAAAACGCACGTTTTGGGCGATGGTAGGCTGTTTACTTCGGCGACGGAGGCGTATACGACACTTCGCGAAGAGACGGGTCATATGGATCAGGATCTGCCGGCTTTTGTGGTGGCAGAGACGAATGCAGATGGCGAAGTGAAGCCGGTTGGCACGATTGAGGATCATGACAGTGTGGTGTTCTTCAACTTCCGAGGGGACCGTGCGATTGAGATTTCGATGGCTTTTGAGGATAGTGATTTCCCGTATTTTGATCGGGTGCGCCGTCCGAATGTGATTTATGCGGGCATGCTGGAGTATGATGGCGATTTGCATATTCCGAGCCGTTACTTGGTGAATCCACCTGCGATTCACAACACCTTGACGGAGTTCTTGGTGGGTAAGGAAGTGAATGAGTTTGCGGTTTCTGAGACGCAGAAGTTTGGCCATGTGACGTATTTCTGGAATGGTAACCGTTCTGGTTATGTCAATGAAAAGTTTGAGAAGTATGTGGAAGTGCCTTCAGATAAGGTTTCGTTTGACGAGCGCCCGTGGATGAAGGCTGCCGAGATCGCCGATGAAGTGATCAAAGCGATGGAATCCGGTGAGTATGCTTTTATCCGTTGCAATTTTGCGAACGGTGATATGGTGGGTCATACCGGGAATTTCCAAGCGGTGACGATTGCGGTTGAGGCGGTGGATCTTTCTTTGGGCCGTGTGTACGAAACAGCGCAGAAGTTGGGGTACACACTCGTGGTGACGGCGGATCACGGAAATGCTGATGATATGTACCAGAAGAAGAAAAAGGATTCTGACCCTGATGTTCCGAAGACGGCGCATTCGTTGAATCCTGTTCCGTTCATTGTGGTGGATCCTTCGAAAGACTGGACGTTTAAAGAGGGCAATTTCGGGCTTGCCAATGTGGCTGCGACGATCGTGACCTTGATGGGCTACGAAGCACCGGAGGGCTGGGAGCCGTCGATGCTCTAAGGTTTTCGGGCGGAGGCGGCGGATGCTCATGCGGTTCGGGTCGCCCCGGCCAAAGCCGCAGGCGAATGCTTCCCCAAGCACAAAGCCTCTAGCGTCAAGCACAAGCCTCTAGCGCATTAAGCACTTCACCTTCTACTCCAACACCGATTTGCGGTGTTGGAGTTTTGCTTTAAGTGGGCGGGCCGCCCCCCGCGCACTACGTTCCACCCCCACGCCGCACCCCCACCACCCCCACCACTATCAGTAGTCAAATGGCGTAATTGTTGTAGATCACAAGGCAAAAGGCCTAATTCAAAAGGCCAAAGCAGCAAAAGAGAAAAGCCTACTCACAAATTGTTTTCTTTCGAAAATATGAGAATAAGGTAAGATAGAGAGACTTCCATGTCTTTTTATATGAGGTAGATATGTACAAATTGATGGGGCGCTACATGCGCCAATACAAAGGGTATGCTTTTTTGAGCCCAATCATGATGATTCTAGAGGTTTTTGCCGATGTGCTGGCACCTTTTCTGATGGCGCAAATCGTGGACAAAGCCATCCCCGCCGGCGACCAAAACGAAGTCGTCCGCATGGGCCTGATCATGATTGCCATAGCCTTAGGCGGACTTTTGACCGGCGGGGCCAGCGCCTTCCTGGGCTCGACAGCGGGGAATGGCCTAGGCGCCAATGTCAGGAAGGCGCTCTTCGAGAAAATTCAGAGCTTCAGTTTCCAGCAGCTCGACAAGTTTTCGGTGCCGTCTTTGGTGACAAGGCTCACGAATGACGTGTCGATGTTGTCGATGGTCACCACAATGACCCTTCGCATGGCGATCCGTTCGCCCGTGATGTTGGTCATGGCCGTGATTATGGCCATCAATATTAATGCCGAGCTGGCGATGGTTTTTGCTGTGTCGGTGCCAGTTTTGATCGTCTCGATTTTGATTATTCTGAGCATGGCTCGTGGCCGTTTCCGCAGTATGCAGAAGAAAGTCGATGGGGTGAACGCCGTCATTGAGGAGGACCTCACTTCGATTCGCGTCATCAAGTCGTTTGTCAGGGAAGACTATGAGACCGGCCGCTTTGGCCAACGAAATGACGACCTCCGAAATACCATGATGAAGGCGATGAACCTGGTGCTCATCTTGATGCCCCTCATGAATCTCATCATCTATGGCACGATCATCGCGATTTTCTGGTACGGCGGCAACCAGGTGATTATCGGCACGATGGGGGCGGGCGAACTCACCAGTTTCGTGACCTACTGCACCCAAATTATGATGTCTTTGATGATGCTGTCGATGTACTTTTTCCAGCTGACGCGGGCGAATACGTCGGCCGAGCGTGTCTGGGAGGTGCTCGACACGGAGCCCGACCTTTCTTCTCCGGCCAAAGCCGCCGTCACCACCTTGGCGAACGGTGATGTGGAGTTCGATGATGTCGACTTCCGCTATGCGACGAACGAGCACGATTCCTTGCAGGATGTGACGTTCAAGGTCAAGTCGGGGGAGATGGTGGGCATTATTGGCTCGACGGGTTCGGCAAAAACGACGTTGGTCCAGCTGATTCCGCGCCTTTACGATTCGACGCGCGGGGAGGTGAAGGTCGGCGGGCTCGATGTGCGCCGCTATGATTTGAAAACCTTGCGCGATGGGGTGGCTTTTGTTTTGCAGAAGAATACCTTGTTTAGCGGTACTTTGCGCGACAACCTGAAATGGGGCGACGAGCATGCGACTGACGAAGAAATTATTGAGGCGTTGAAGTCGGCGGCCGCCTGGGATTTTGTCAGCAAATTGCCCGATGGCCTGGATTCTTGGGTCGAGCAAGGCGGCCGCAATTTTTCGGGTGGGCAGAAGCAGCGCTTGACGATTGCTAGGGCGCTTTTGAAGAAGCCCAAAGTTTTGATTTTGGACGACTCGACTTCGGCTGTCGATATGGCGACGGATAAGAAAATCCGCGAGACATTTGCAACGCAGCACAGCGATATTACGACCTTTATTATTGCCCAACGCATCAACTCGATCCAGGGTGCCGACAAGATTATGGTCATGGACGAGGGTCGCATCACGGCCATGGGCACCCACGAGGAGCTCCTAGAAACGAATGAAATCTACCAGGATCTCTACGAAACTCAGGTGAAAGGAGCGATCGCAGAATGAGCAAGAAAACGAAAGATCAAATGGGGCAAGGCGGCTTTGGCCAAAACGGCAAAGGCAAGCCCGGCGCTCAGGGTCAGAGTGGTCAGGGTCAGGGTCAGAGTGGTCAGGGCCAGGGTGGTCAGGGGCAGCGGTACCAGGCGCGCCGGATGACGGCGGAAAACCCGATGCAAACGATCAAACGGCTCCTCTCGTACTTCCAATATGTGAAGTGGATGCTGGTCGTGGGGCTGGTGCTGTTAGGCCTGTCGTCGCTGGCTGGCGTGGGCATCAACGCCATGATTAAGCCGATCGTGAATAGCCTTTTGAATGATAAGAGTGTCGAGAAGCTTCTCTCGTACATAGCCATCATGATTGGCATTATTCTCTTGAACCTCCTCATGATGTATTTTGGCAATCGGATGATGATGAATTTGTCGCAGATTATCACGCACAAAATGCGTTCCGACCTCTTCACGCACATGATGAAGTTGCCGATTTCTTACTTTGACACGAACCAGCACGGGACCATTATGTCTACGTATATCAACGATGTAGACATGGTGAACCAAGCCTTGCAGCAGGCGATTCCGCAGACGTTGTCTGGCATTTTGATGTTCATCGGAACCATTGTGATGATGCTGGTCTTGAGTCCGATTCTGACTTTGCTAGTGGTCGGCATGCTGGCCATCATGATTGTGATTGCGACACAAGTGGCGAAAAATTCGGGGCGCTTCTTCCGTTCGCAACAAGGTCAACTTGCTAACCTCAACGGTTACATCGAAGAGATGATGGACGGCCAGAAGGTCGTGAAGGTCTTTTCTCACGAGGCCAAAGCCATCGACGAATTCGAAAGCTACAACGAAGAGCTTCGCAAATCTTCCACGAATGCGCAGACGTTCTCCCTGGTGATTATGCCTTTGATGGGGAACCTGTCGTATGTGCAATATGCTTTGATTGCGATGGTGGGGGCGATCCTCACGATTAACGGCTCTTTGGACATTGGCACGATTGCGTCTTTCCTGCAATTTACGCGTTCGGTTTCGCAGCCAATTACGCAGTTGTCGAACCAGATGAATGTCATTTTGGGTGCGGTTGCCGGTGCGGAAAGAATCTTCAAGATGCTCGACGAGGTTCCGGAAGAGGATTCTGGTTCGGTCGATATCGACTGTGGCGTTTGCCAGGACAGAACTTGGTTGGTTCCTGAGGCTGATGGCTCGGTGAAGCGTGTGCCTGCTGAAGGGGACATCCGTTTCTATGATGTGGATTTCGGCTACGTGGAAGGCCAACAGGTTCTGCATAAGATTTCGCTTTGGGCGGAGCCTGGTCAGAAGATTGCTTTTGTTGGCTCGACTGGGGCAGGGAAGACCACGATTACGAACTTGATTAATCGCTTCTACGAGATTGGCAGCGGCAAGATTACAGTCGATGGCATTGACATCCAAGACATCAAGAAGCCTGCGCTTCGCTCGACTTTGGGTATGGTTTTGCAGGATGTTCACCTCTTTGAAGGGACGGTCCGCGACAATATTCGCTATGGCCGCCTCGATGCGACGGATGCTGAAATCGAGGAGGCGGCCAAGATGGCCAATGCTCATGGTTTCATTGTTCGCTTGCCCCAAGGCTACGATACGATGCTCACTACGGACGGCCAAAATTTATCGGCCGGCGAACGACAACTCTTGTCAATTGCCCGTGCAGCAGTCGCCAATCCTCTGATCCTGATCTTGGACGAGGCGACCTCTTCTGTCGATACTCGTACCGAAAAGCACATCGAAGAAGGCATGAACCAATTAATGCAAGGGCGCACGACCTTCGCCATTGCTCACCGTCTCTCGACAGTCCGTCGCTCCAACGCCATCCTGGTTCTGGAGTCCGGCCAAATCATTGAGCGCGGCGACCACGATGATCTTCTCGCCCAAAAGGGCCGCTACTACGAGCTGAACACCGGCACAGCTGAGCTTTCGTAGTTTGGTTTTGGGTTTTTGGTTTTTGGTTTTGGGTTTTTGTTTGGGTCTGTTTGGGTTTGTTAGGGTCTGTTTGGGTTTGTTTGGGTTGGGAATCGTAGTTTCGGGCGATAATCAGATAACTAGATGCGCAAAATAGAAAGATAATAAGATAAAGTGGACAAAAGTCCGACATATCCAAGCACGCGAAGAGTTTTTGGTAGTGACAAGTGTAAATCACTTCTAAATCGCCCCGAAATCGCTCCCGATCGGCCCCAATCGCCCGATCCGGGGCTGTTTTAGCGATTTTTCAGGGAAGTGAAGAGCTGTGTAATATATTGAATTCGGATATCGCTGAGTTTTGTCCATCAAACTTATTACCCAATTGACTGGATCCCGCAATCCTGTCACACCTGCAACCTAACACCTTTGAATAGACTGGTGTCGGCGGATATCGAGTCGAACCTACAGCCAATACAAGTAGATTCATCCGCTACTCTTAAAATAAAACCACGAGAGTGACTACCGCCATAAGAATAAAACCACGGGAATAACTACCGCACACAGCAAACTTGCCGCTAGTAATGGACTGCCCGCCACACAGGCAGTCGGATGCGGTAGGAATTCTTGTATCCATCCGATGTTCAGGCTGATATCCACAGCGGCTCGTATGTTCAGTGGTTGAAGTGATGCGGTGTATGATAATCCTTGCGTTGATTTGATTTTGGGCGGAAGGGACACTTGTGTTCGGTGCGTGTTCGGGACGATATCCCCCAGAATCTAGTGATTAGTAGGTAGCAAGGTGGGTAATAACGATAGATAACAAGATAAAGTGGACAAAAGTCGGAGATATCCAAGCGGTCATTGCATTTGGGAGGTGAAACCGGCGGCATTGTCAGCCGAAATCGCCCTCGATCGGCCCAAACCGCTCGATTTGGGGACTGTTTTAGAGGATTTTCAGGGAAATGAAGAGAAGCGTAATATGTTGAATTCGGATATCGCTGAGTTTTGTCCATCAAACTTATTATCTAATTGGCTGGCTCCCGCAATCCTGTCACATCAGCGCCTAACCCACCACACAAACCCCAACAGCCTCCCCACACAAACCCAAACCCACCCACACCCACCACAGCAAAACGATTGACGAAGTAAATTTTAGTAGTAGGATAGATAAGGATGAAAAACACGTAAAACACGTAAGACACGTAAGACACGTAAGACACGTAAGACACATTAAATGCGGAATTATTTGAATAGACGCATAAATAAACCTAAAATGCGTAAATAAATGAATAGACACATAAATAAACCTATAGAAACCTATAGAAAAGTCATGGAATAACAAGGGGGTTATTTTCGCTTGGCTGCAAAAATTAAGCTAAAAGGAATCGGCAACGTCAATACAACCACAGGGGTCATCTGGAAGCAGCTTTTGCTCTTTGCTTTGCCACTCCTGTTTTCGAACTTCTTACAGCAACTCTACAATGCCATCGACCTTTTGATCGTCGGCAATTTCGCTTCGGATACTGCCCTGGGCGCAGTCGGTTCAACTGGTGCTGTTACTGGACTTCTGGTTGGGATGTTTATTGGGATTTCTACCGGGGCATCTGTTGTGGTCTCCCATGCCTATGGGGCAGAAGATAACAAGAAAGTCTACGAACACGTCCATTCCACGATGTTCTTAGGCCTAGTGTCCGGCGCCATCCTCACTGTCTTGGGCCTCCTTGCAAGTAAGCCACTTCTCGTGCTCATGAAGACACCGGAGATCCTCTTGCCGGAAGCCGTCCAATACATGCAAATCATCTTCATTGGCATGATTCCGACCAGCATTTACAACATGGCCTCGGGCATCTTGCGCGCTGTTGGTGACTCCAAAAGGCCCCTGATTTTCTTGTTGATCGCCGCCGCCACGAACCTTGTTTTGGACTTGCTGTTTGTTGCAATCTTACCCTTCGGAGTTGCAGGCGCCGGTTGGGCTACCGTCATCTCGCAGACCCTTTCGGCGGTTTTGGCCGTAATCACCTTGATGCGCTCGGAAACTTCCTACCGCTTCTTCCTGAAAGAGATGAAGCCGCACAAAGACTCCGTCACGCGCATCCTGCAAATTGGCGTACCGGCCGGCATGCAGTCCGTCATCATCAACTTGGCCAACACCATCATCCAAACGAACGTCAACGCCTATGGGCACTTTGCGGTCGAGGGCTACACCGCCGCCGGTCGCATCGATGGTTTCCTCTACATGTGCATCAACTCCATTAGCCTCGCCATCATGACCTTCGTCGGCCAAAACATCGGCGCCGGCAAATACGACCGCGTCAAAAAAGGCATCAAAGTCGCCCTCGGCCTCGCCTGTGGGATCGCTGCTGTTTTAGGCATCATCATTTTCGTTTTCCGCGACCCCTTGCTCAACATCTTCGGCATCAATCCGCAAAGTTTCCCAACAGGCGAAACCATGCTCACCATTGCCGCCTCCGGTTACTGGATTTTCGCCATTGGCGACGTGCTTTCCGGGGCCTTCCGCGGTGCCGGCAGAGCCACCTTCCCGATGGTCTCCTCTATGATTAACATGTTCGGTATTCGTATCCTCTGGGTCTTCCTGGCCCAGCTGGTCTACCCCGAAGTGATCTCCGTTCTTTTGGCTTTCCCGGTCTCATGGATCGCCCAAGCCATTATGATGCTCATCTACCTCGCAAAAGCAAACTGGCTCCCGGCCGAAAAAGCGCCGGACAAAGCCCCCACGGAGGATATTTATGTCTGAATTTTTCATCCCCGGCTTCGACAAGACGCCGCTCTCCCATCCGGATGCTTGGTCCTATCACCCCGACCAGCCGAAAACCACGGAGCACAGCAAAGACGAGCTAGACAAGCTCTTCTCCACCAATGACTTCCCCTTCAAGCCCGCTGACTACACGCCAGGGGAGATGGGCTACCTAGCTTGTTTCGGCGACCGCCTTCTTCGCAGTTTCCAAGATGCCGAGGCCAAGATCACTGAGGACGACCCCGAGCGCGAGCTCAAGCAGAAGGGCGTCAAGGACCTCATCACCGTCACCCGCAACCGTCTCGTCGTCGTCCACCGCGCAATCCAGGCCCGCATGCCCGCCCTGCACGAGATCGCTTACTATCGTTCGCGCCACACCGGCCAGCCCTACATCGACGCCGCCAGCCGCGTCTTCCTCTTCGTGGAGCCTCTTGCTCTGGCCAAAGCCGCCGAACGCAACGACACCGAGTTTGAGCTTGCTTCGTCAAGCCCGCAAGAACTCAGCCGCATCCTCTACCTCAACGGCTGCGAACAACTTGTCCTCAACGACGGTCATTTAGCCTATAGCGCCAAGCGCTCCGACATCCTGCCCCGCTCCTCGGTAGAGCCTGCGGCTGCGGCTGTGGCTAACGCACCAGCCTCGGATGCCGCAGCAACCTCGGAAGCCACACCCATCTCTGAACACAATCGCGCCATTCGATTTTTCTGTCTGGCTTTCCTTCAGGTCCTCAAAAGCACCAACGAAGGCGACAAACAGAAAACCTTAACCATGCTGGAATCCCAGATTTCGACCCGCCTTCTGCAGACCACCATGTATTTCAAAGCGAAAACCTCAGAAGCCGGCAACACCGAATTCCTCGTCCTTTCGGACGGCCAAAACCACACCGCCCTAGGAGCCTTCACAGACAAAAGTTCCTTGCCCCAAGACGGCGGCTTATACCCCGAAATGCCCGTCTATTACATCGCCTATCAATTGACCCAATCCGAAAATCAGGCCGAGAATCAAGCCGGAAATCAGGTCGGCGGAATCATCCTGAATCCCGGAGAGTTAAACTTTTTCCTCGATAAAAATTGGCTCACACGCCTCGTTCGCTTCGCCCAAAAACTTGCCGAAGCCAAGCAGAAAAAAGAGCAGGAGAAAGCCTCTGAAGAGCCGGTGTGATGCGGCGGCTTTGGCCAGGTGAAGATCTTGGCTAGGCAAAAATCTTCAAAAGGCGATGATCCGCTTAGGAGTTGGCCCGCTCGAGATCGAGTAGGCCCTCTTTCATTTTGAGGCCGCCGCCATAGCCAACCAACTTGCCGCCCACACCAATCACGCGGTGGCAAGGCACCACAATCGAAATCGGATTCCGATTATTGGCCATCCCGACCGCGCGGGCTGCCTTCGGGTTCCCAATCGCCCGCGCAATCTCCCCGTACGTCTGGGTCTCGCCATATGGAATCGCTTGCAGCGCCTTCCACACACTTTTCTGAAAATCCGTCCCCGAAAGCGCCATCGGAAAATCAAAGGCCTTCCGTTCCCCGGCAAAATACTCATCCAGCTGCGAAGCCACAAGCGCCGTCAACGGGCTCTCCTCCGCCTCCTCAGGGTCCTCCACCAAGTGCACATCAATGCCCACCACAACATCCTCCGCATAGCGGATCACAAGCTTCCCAAACGGACTCTCATACAACGCAAACTTCGTCATGAGCTGACTCCTTTTTCTTTTATTGTCGCTCATCCTTTCGCCCAACACAAATGGGTACAGCACAGATTTCGAACTATTTTTTTGCATCGGCCAAAGCCGCCGCCAACGCCTCTTCCCCGGGCACTTCAATATCCGGGATGAGCGGTAAGTCGACTTTGGTCTGATCGGGCCTAATAAAATACTTATAGGAGACTTGAATGAGCACCTTAGAATGTGGCGCCTGAAACACAACAACATCCCCATAGGATGTCGGCATATTACCCGGCACTTCGCCCACCACTTTGCCCAATAAATTATCCTGAATGGTCGTAGCAAAATCCGTCGCTGAACTAAACGTGAAAGCATCCGTCAACACATAGACCTTGCCCTCAAAGCTCGGAATCTTGCGCTCGTTGGCCACCAATTCCTCTTGATTTTCCACGATATAGGGACCAAAACGAACCCGTGAAGCCCCAGTACTATAGTAGTCAATCGGCAGATAACGCAAGAACTCGCCAATGACCCGGCTGTCGCCCCCGATATTCCCTCGTAGATCCAGAACCACGGTTTCTGTCTCTTGCTTCCTGACCTCATTGAAGAATTCTTCAAGCGTCCTTGTATAACGACTATCATAGAAGCAACTGTAGATTGTGAAGACCGCAGACTTGTTCTTCGAATCAAAGCGATACGAGATTTCATCCCAGTAATCTTCATTCTGAGCATTTTCTGGTTTGTTGGGATTCTTATCTGTGGAATCAATCTGGTCGACGGTAAAGGTTTTCCCATCCTTTTCAAAAACCATCTCCAGCTGCGTGGTATCCTCTGTATCGATCACATCTAAGAACTGCAACTTCGAAACATTCGATAGATCTTTCGCAAAGGAAGCTCTTGAATACGATTCCAACTCATAAGAGAACATGCTCTCATATTTTTTGTAGAGCTCCTCGGTCGTTTGCCCGTTGATGGATTGGAGGGCGGCGTCTTTGGCCGGCTCATCGAGACAAAGAAGCACGTCGCCATCCCAGCGAAAGCGCATGGGAATGTAGCGGCGCTCCTCCTTGCGGATGCCGGTCATGGTGTGGGCGTCGCCTAAGGTGTGAAAAATGCGGCTCGCACGCTGCCAAAGCTCCTTAACCGTGATTTCCGCCTCAATCTTCTTGCCGTCGCTGTCCTTGCTGCCCTTGACGCTATCCTCGAGCGCCTCGAGTGCCGAAATCTCGGCCTCAATCGCCGCCTCAAAAGCCTCTGGTTTCTCCCCCACCAAGAGGGGATGAATTTCAGTAGCATGCTTGACGAAATAATCGAGATCCTTGATGGCATCCTTCGCACGAATGCGGGCCTCGAGGGGCAGCGTGTAGCCTGGGTCCTCGGCGGCCCCACTGTAAGGATCCAGGAATATTTTATAGGCTGCCACTAGGCCGCCGATGATAATGAACGCGACGATGAGAACCACAAGTGGGGTATTTCGCTTTTTGGTTTTGATCATGCGTCTTCGCTCCTGTTTGGTGGGTGGTTTGGTTTGGTGATGCTGTTTATTATACGGCTTTACTAGTGCTTTTGCTAATTTGTTTTCGATTGCGGTTCGGTTTGGGTTTGGTTAGGGCTTGTTGGGGATATTTTTCGGAACTTGGCACGTTTTTGGCGTGTTTTCTTTTAAATGAAGCAACAGGTAATATATTAAACTCGGATTGCTGCAGATCCTGACCAGTATAATGTGTTGTGTATTAGGCGAATCGCATGGATTCCGGATTTAAGCAAAAATCAACACGACAATTGCGGTGGACTTTACTGTTTTGGGGCATGGATCCCGGATTTAATCGAAAATCAACACGACAATTTCGGTGGACTTTACTGTTTTGGGGCATGGATCCCGGATTTAAGCAAAAATCAACACGACAATTGCGGTGGACTTTATTGTTTTGGGGCATGGATCCCGGATTTAATCGAAAATC
>CAZCLL010000074.1:0-12387 GCA_964499555.1 uncultured Fastidiosipila sp. | reverse complement strand
CGCTTAAGTTCAGTGAAAATCAAAGACCTGGATTATTCAGCAGACCCTAAATAGTAATCTCCACCCCAACTATCATGTTGATTCTTGATTAAATCCGGAATCTAAGCACCCAAACAGCAATTTCCATCCAAACTATTGTGTTTATTTCCGATTAAATCCGGAATCCAAGCACCTAAACAGTAATCTCCACCACTACTACCATATTGAAATACCAAAAAACACCACCAACACTCTAGAAACACCTCAAACAAAGCTCAATAAAGAACATTTGTTTGCTTTGCAAGGCAAAATATGCTAGGATGGAGAAAAAGAATATAGGAGGTTCCCTATGGCCATAGCACAGCCGAAGGAGAGCAAGAAGGACCGCAATAAGAAGCGTGTCTTATCCTTCCTTGAAGAGTATATTGCCGAACATGGCTACGCCCCATCCGTAAGAGACATCGGCGCATCCTTAGGTTTTCGTTCCACCTCAACCGTACATCAGTATTTGAAAGATTTACAAGACGAGGGGATGATTACCTATGCGGATGGCAAGAGACGGGCGATTTCGCTAACGGATAGCCCTGAAGAAGAGACCCTACCCTCGGCTTCTGTAGTCTCATGGCCCTTAGTCGGTATGGTCACCGCGGGGCAGCCAATTCTTGCCCAAGAAAATGTAGAGTTTGAAATTGCGCTTGATGAAAAGCTCTTCCCTTCCTCCGCAGATGAGAATTTCCTGCTTCGTGTTCGAGGAGACTCTATGCAAGATATCGGAATCTTCAATGGCGATCTGATTATTGTGTCGCCGGCAGATTCTGCCGAGCGAAACGAGATCGTGGTTGCCCTCTTAGGGGAAGAAGCAACGGTCAAGCGTTTCGGTTACTTGCAAGGAGTACCTTATCTTTTCCCAGAAAATGAGGCCTTTTCCCCTATTCCTTTCAATCAAGAGGATTGCCGAATCATTGGCAAAGTACAAGGACTCATCCGCACAAGAATGTAAAAAGGGCTCCCCTGATCAGATGCTCTGGTAGAAGGATCCATGGATTCTATGGATAGATCAGGGGAGTTTATTACATCTGTCATCCAGCCATTCGACAACAGTTGTAAACAGTCAACGTACTATATAAGAACATGTCACACCTCACATGAGGTCATTTCCATATAAGTACCTTCCCGGAGGATCTGCGACACGATTCGTCCCACGCAATGGATAATCTGTGTCGATGTATAAAATTTCACTAGGAATAATACTCATGATGCCAGACTTGAAGATCAAATACTGCTTCCCCTCGGCATGCAAGAGTAAACTCCAATTATCATAGGCTGAGATCACGCCATGCCTGACACTCTCATTTTTCAGATATACATCACAGGACACTCCGGAAGCAATGGCTTCCGTAAGGAATTGATCCTGTAGGGATCGCTTGTCCCCACTGTGACTCGCATAGGATTCTCGATTGAGATCGCGCCGGGGAATTCTTTTGCTAGATACTGGTCGTTCCATTTCTTATTATCCGCCTTTCCTTCTTCCTGAGCTTGCCCTTCAATAGTAAGTTAAGATTGAAGCGTCTTTGCTCATGGACTTAAGCATAGCGTTAAGAGAAGAATACAGGAATCGGACACAGGCGAAGTTTTGAACAAGTTTAGCATTGTTCACATTAGGTAACATATTTCAACTCAAGCAAAATGCGTAGACAGAAAGTCCCGAAGCCAAGCATCCTGACAAGCCAATATTTCAGAAGCCAAGCATCCTAGCAAGCCTATATTTCAGAAGCCAAGCGCCCCAACAAACCTAGAACACCACTAACCTAAAACACCGACAAACCTAAAACACCAACAAACCTAAAGCCCCAACATCCCTAAACCTCTGAAGCCAAACGCTCCGGCAAGTCTATAGCTTCTTCCGGACTCAGCCAATGAACCCAATCCTTACTGCGAAACCACGTCAGTTGCCGTTTCGCATAACGACGAGAATTTTGCTTCAGACGAGCAACCGCCACCTCAAGCGATTCCATACCGGCAAAATAGCCCTCGAATTCTTTATAGCCGATTGCCTGCAAGCAAGAGGCCGATGATGGGAGACCCATAGCAAACACATGAGCCGCTTCGACTAGAAGCCCTTGCTCCAGCATCCGATCCACTCGCATGTCGATCCGAGAATAGAGCTCTTCCCTTGGCCAAGAAACCGCATAGACACGGAAGGTATAGGGTAAAGGTCTTCGGCTCCCTTCCTGATCCCATTCACTTTGCTTCAGGCCAGCACTCTGGGCAATCTCCAACGCACGGATAATGCGCCGGTGATCGTTGGGGTGGAGTTTGGCGGCTTTGGCCGGATCAAGAAGACGCAAGTCCTCGAGAAGGGCAACACTCCCCTCATTGGCCAGCCGAGCGTAGAGGGCTTCACGTAGCGCGGGATCGGGATCGGTCGGCACGAAGCGAATGCCTTCAACCAAGGAGGTCACATATTGAGGCGTCCCCCCCACAAGAATCGGCCAGACCCCACGTGAAGTGAGCTCACCGAGCTTCTCGGTCGCAAGATCTAGGTATTGGCTTACACTGAAACTTGCGTCGGGCGGCAGGATATCCATCAGATGATGAGGAATCCCTTCTCGCTCGTCGAGACTGGGTTTTGCGGTCGCAATGTCCAGCCCCTGGTAGACCTGCATGGAATCGCAGCTGATGATCTCGCCGGCGAGCAAATGCGCCGTGCGGATCGACAGCGCGGTTTTTCCACTCGCTGTAGGGCCCGTGAAAATCGGAATAACAGCATGTTCTTCAAAAAGCATGGGCTAGACGATCCTCTTAAAGAGCTTTTCCAGGTCCGTCCGCTTCACCACAAGGATCACTGGCCGGCCGTGCGGACAGTGGAAAGGATTTTGCAACGTGAGAAGGTCAGTGCGAAGCGCTTCAATTTCGACGTCCTTGAGGGCATCGTGGGCTTTGACGGCGGCTTTGCAGGATGACGTCGCCAGCATGTGGTAGATGAGGTCCGACTCCCCTTTAACCTGCGCCATCCCCTTCTCTTCCGCCTCATCCAGGAGGTAACGCAGGGCTTTCGCAGGCTCTAGAACCTCGTGGCCGATCGGGACAGCACGGATCAGGACGACGCCGGGCCCGAAGGAATCCAGCTCGAAACCCAAGGCCTCGAGGTCCTCTTTGTGCGCTTCAATAAAGAGCTCATCCGTCGCGCTAATTTCGAGTCTCGCCGGCTCCAGAAGCACCTGGGAGACGATTCGTTTCGATTGCTGGAACTTGGCGACCGCACGCTCGAACAAGATCTTCTCGTGGGCGGCATGTTGGTCGATCAGCAGGACTTCATCTTGATACTCAAAGAGCAAGTACGTGCGGAAAAGTTCTCCGGCGTAGCGAGCCTGGCGCAAGGCCTGAAGGGTCTTCCTTTCTTCGGCCAAAGCCGCCGAACCCACCTCGGGTACCTCGTCTTTCGTTTCTTCGATAAACGAAACTTGCTCTGCCAGCGGGCGGAGGGGGCTTCCCGATTCCACCGATTCCACCGACGTTCCCGACGTCTCCATCTCCTCCGAGTCTGCACGCTGCTCTAGGGCTTCTTTAGACTCCGCCACATAGGCACTCCGCGTGTCAGAGAATCGACGCAGATTAGGCCCTAAGTCAAACTGCAAGAAAGGCTTCTCCGTCTCTCGCATGACGACGGGTTCTGTGGGTTTCTTTTCTGCTGAAGCCGCTTCTTGTTTCTCTTCTTCCGGAGGAAGGGGCGAAAGATCCGCTGCGTCCTGACGACCCTGCGACAGAACCGTCTCCACTTCCGGCGGCCGAAGCGCAGTAAATAGCGAATTCTGAATTTGCTCATAGACCGCCTGGAAAACCTCCTGGTCATTCCAGAAACGAACCTCCAGCTTCCTGGGGTGCACATTCACATCGACCAAATTTTGCGGCATCTCAATTTTAAGAACCGCCGCCGGGAAACGACCGGTCATGATCGTCGACTTATATGCATCCTCCAAAGCCCGGATCAAAACCGGCGACTTAATCGGCCTGCCATTCACGAAAAAATACTGTAAATTTCGCGACTTCCTCGATTCTTCCGGCAAAGCCAGGTAGCCTTCGCAACGAATCATCTGGTTTTCGGAAGGAATCACCGGCACCATCGCCTTCGCTACATTTTGCCCAAACACTGCATAAATCGCTGACAAAAGGCGATTATCGCCCGGCGTGTGAATCAATTCTTTCCCTTGATTCTCCAAGAAGATCGAAACATCTGGTCGTGAGAGCGCCAGCTCTTGGACCACCTCCGAAATCTTCGATGCCTCCGATTGATCCTGCTTCAAGAACTTGAAGCGAGCCGGCGTATTGTAAAACAAGTCCCGCACTTCAATCGTCGTTCCAGGGTTACACACCACTTCCGAGCGATCCGTCAGTTGACCGCCTTCCAGCTGCAGTCTGGTGCCTCGTGGATCCTCCGCCCGTCGGGTAATCAAGGTCACCTTGGCGACTGAGGCAATCGTCGGGAGCGCCTCGCCACGAAAACCCATCGTCAGCAAATGGTTCAAGTCCGTGATCGTGCCGATTTTTGACGTGGCATGTTGCTCAAACGCCATGACCGCATCCTCAGAAGACATACCGGATCCGTTATCGGTCAGGCGGATCACCTTCTTACCGCCCTGTTCCATATAAATTGTGAGGCGATCCGCCCCGGCATCCAGCGAATTTTCCGCCAGCTCTTTGACCACGGAAGCCGGCCTTTCCACCACTTCACCAGCAGCAATCTGCTGGGCGGTCGTTAAATCAAGAACATGTATTGTACCCAAGGCGCATCCCTCCCTTAGTCTTTCGCACCGCGGATTTTCTTCGCTTCCACACTCAAATCATAGAGTTTCCGAAGCGCATCCAGCGGGGTCATATTTTGAATATCGAGTTCGGTTAGTTCCGTCATAATCCGATCATTCTTTTGCAAGGCCAAAGACGAAGAGAACAAGTCCAACTGCCCCTCCATCACTTTCTGCGTTTTCGGCAATCGCCGTTTCGCCTGCCCCAGATTGGCCTGTTCTAATTGGTACAAGATCTCATAGGCACGATCCACAACTTGGCTATCAATCCCGGCAAGTCTCGCCACCTCAATGCCATAACTCTCATCGGTCGCCCCGGCTTCAATATGGTGAAGGAAACGAATCTCCCGTTCCCCTTCCCGCTTCTGCACCGCCACATGATAATTCTTGATCCCCGGCACTAAGCCCTCCAGATCCGTCAACTCATGATAGTGTGTCGCAAAGAGCGTTCTGGCTCCCAAAATCTTCTTATTGGCAATATGTTCCAGAACCGCCCAGGCAATCGACAAGCCATCATAGGTCGAGGTCCCTCGCCCAATCTCATCTAAGATCAGTAAGCTCCGAGATGAAGCATTCTGCAAAATATGCGACACCTCATTCATCTCCACCATAAAGGTCGATTGGCCGGAACCCAAATCATCCGAAGCGCCAATGCGCGTAAAAATCTGGTCAACAATCCCAATTTTCGCCGAAGTCGCCGGAACAAATGAGCCCATCTGCGCCAGAATGACGATCAGGGCTACTTGCCGCATATAGGTCGACTTCCCCGACATATTGGGCCCTGTCAGCAAAATCAAGGAATGCTCGCTCTCATCCAACAGCGCATCATTCGCAACGAAAGCGCCGGACGGCAGCATTTTCTCCACCACCGGATGGCGCCCGCCGGAAATGTCCAAGACCGGCTCCAAGACCAGTTCCGGCCGCACGTAACCCCCAAGATCCGCCACTTCCGCCAAACTCAGCCAGCAATCCAGCTCCGCCAGCAAAATCGCATTGCGGCTGATCACTTCGGCTTCCCGGGTCGCCGCCTCGCGCAGTTCAACGAAAACATCGTATTCTCGGCTCAGAAGTTTCTGCTTCGCACCCAGAATCTTATCTTCCATTTCCTTCAATTCCGGCAAAATATAGCGCTCCGCATTCGTCAGCGTCTGCCGGCGATTATAGTGCTCCGGTACGAGCGGCAAATTCGACTTCGACACTTCCACATAATAGCCGAAAACGCGGTTGTAACCCACCTTCAAGTTCTTAATACCGGTCGCTTCCCGTTCCCTCGCCTCCAAGTCCAGAATCCACGAGCTCCCCTTCTCATTGGTTTCGCGGTACTCATCGACTTGCTGGTCGTAGCCGTCGCGGATCATGCCGCCGTCTTTCACGCCGATGGGTAATTCATCGGCCAAAGCCGCAGCCAGCACCTTCACCAGTTCTTCTAAAGCATCCAGCGAAAGGCCGGTTCTCGTCAAGGCCTCTGCCTGGCAGGTCTCCAGCCGTTCTTTGAGCGCCGGAATCTTCGCCAAAGTCCTCCCCACCGAAGCCAAATCTCTGGCATTTACCGTGCCCAAACTGAGCTTCCCGGAGAGCCTTTGCAGATCATTCATGCCATCTAAAATCTCACGAAGTTCCTTCCGTAAAATGAAGGAATCCTTCAGTTCCGCCACTGCCGATTGTCGATAGGAAATCTCCATGGGTTGCAGCAAAGGTTGCTCCACCCAACGTCTCAACATGCGGCTGCCCATGGCCGTCCGACAGTGGTCTAAGACCCAGAGCAAACTCCCTCGTTTCTTGCGTCCCGAAAGAGTCTCCGTCAATTCCAAATTCCGCCTAGCATTGTAGCCGACATTCATAAATTGCCGAATCTCATAGACCTGAATATGCTGTAAATGAGGCGGCAATTGTTTCTGCGTATCCTCCACGTAGAAGAGAAGTCCAGAGGCCGCCGCCTTCAACAGATCCTGATTCAGTGGATTCTCCGGGAAA
This sequence comes from uncultured Fastidiosipila sp., assembly GCA_964499555.1. GTDB lineage: Bacteria > Bacillota > Clostridia > Saccharofermentanales > Fastidiosipilaceae > JAAYZH01. Next base: position 5,632 of record CAZCLL010000074.1, on the reverse strand, counting down.
TATGCCTCATAGGCTTCCGTAGCAAAATGCCGATCCGGAAGAACCGTCAAGTAAAACTGCTCCTGCAGGAGTTTTTCTGCCACCACAGAAGAGCGGAAAGCCTCATTACAGAGCAGCTCGGCCGGGGCAAAACGGTGAATTTCATCATAGACATGCGCATCCGTCAGCCCTGTGAGAAGCTCCGAAGCCAAGAAATCCCCAGTGGTCAGGTCAGCCGCAGCCAGCCCATAGCAAGCCCCCAGCTTGTAGACCGAAACCAGAAAATTGTTCTTCTTCTCATCCACGTTCTGCAGGTCCGTCACCGTACCCGGTGTAATAATCTTTGTGACTTCTCGACGGACCAGCCCTTTGGCCAAAGCCGGATCTTCCATCTGCTCACAAATAGCCACCTTATACCCCTGATCCAGCAGGCGGGCAATATAGCCCTCCACCGCATGGTAGGGTACGCCCGCCATTGGGGCGCGCTCCGCTAGACCACAGTCCCGCGAGGTCAAGGTCAATTCCAAGGCCTTACTCGCCGTCACCGCATCGTCAAAAAACATCTCATAGAAATCGCCCAAGCGAAAGAGAAGCAGGCAGTCTGGGCGTTTCTTCTTCTCCGCCACATACTGCTGCATCATCGGGCTCAGCTTCGTCTCATCAATGTCGGCAAACGTCAAGGCCATTAGTTCACCTGGTCAAGGGGCAAAAGCGCTTCCAGCTCGCCCGATAAAGAAAAGGTTCTGGCATCCGTAATCTTTACTTTCGCAAAACGGCCTTCCAGCGCCAAACCGCGGCTCGGCCAATCCGCCCCGCCTAAACCAATCCCCTCATACACCGCTTCGGGAATCGTGAAGTTCACTAAGTGATAGGCACTATCGCGCCCGGTCATGGAAGACTCCACATGGTCAGACAAGCCTTCAATCAAGAGGATTTGACTCGTCCCGACAAGGGCTTCATTGGAGCGAAGGCTATTCTCGTTTTGCAGGTCAACCAAGCGATTGAAGCGCTCCGTCATCACGTCCGCCGGAATTTCCGGAAGCTCCGCCGCCTTTGTGCCCGGTCTCGGCGAATACTGGAACGTAAAGGCCTGATCAAAGGCCGCCTCCCTCACCACGCGCAAGGTTTCTTGGAAATCCTCTTCCGTTTCGCCGGGAAAGCCCACAATAATATCCGTCGTAATCGACACGCCCGGAATTTTCTCCCTAGCTTCCCGAACAATCGCTAGGAATTGCTCCGCCGTATACTTGCGATTCATCGCCTTTAAAATCCGGTCACTACCCGACTGCAGGGCCAGATGGATGTGCCGCTCGATATTGGGATAGTGCTTGATGACATCCAGAAGCTCCGAAGAAATATCTTTCGGGTGCGAGCTCATGAAACGAATGCGCTTCAAGCCACTTTCGCTTGCCGCCCTCGTCAGAAGTTCCACGAAATCCCCTTGCCCCTCCGGCAGGTCCTTGCCGTAGGAGTTCACATTCTGCCCCAAGAGCATCACTTCGCTGAAGCCTTCTTTGGCCAAAGCCTGAAGTTCCGCTAAGACCTCTTCCAGCTGGCGAGACCGTTCCCGCCCTCTCGCATAGGGCACCACGCAGTAGGAACAGAAGTTATTGCAGCCGTACATAATCGTAGACAGGGCGCGAAACTTCCGCTCGCGCCGAACAGGAATCCCTTCCGCCACCGTATCTTCCGTCCCGACGTCATAGACGCGCCGGGAACCGGACAAGCGCCGATTCAAAAGCTCCGGAAAACGGTAGAGATCTTGTGGGCCGAAAATGAGGTCCACAAAAGGATAACTTCTTCTAATTTTATCTACATGAACTTCCTGCCGCATCATGCAACCACAGACCCCGACCAGGAGATCCGGTTTATCGCGGCGGAGGTTCTTGATGACGCCAAGATGGCCGAAGAAGCGATCCGCCGCATTCTCTCGGACCGAACAAGTGTTGATCAAAATGAGATCCGCCTCTTCAAGTTCAGGCGCCTCTGTGAGATCCATAGCGGCGAGTTGCCCAGCTAATTTCTCGGAATCATTGTCATTTAACTGACAACCGTAGGTGATGATATAGTACTTTTTCGAGGATCCTAATAAATCCCGATTTTCTTTGAGAAAGCCCGCCTGGCGGATACTCTCTTCTGTTGATACATAGTGTGTTGACACGTTTACTTTGTTCCTTCTAAACCTAATAATCTTAGATAAGTGATTGATTTCTTAGCTTGGCTCTGTCTTCGTCGTCTTCTCTCCCGTCTGGAGCATCTCCAGCAAAGCATAGCCTCCGACCAAACCTGGTTCTCCGCCTTCTGCACGCAAGTGTTTGGCCGCTCGTTGATAGGCATTTTCTTCCGGCCATTCATGCAAGGGTTTACGCCTCACATCTTCGCCGAATAGCTTCTGATAGGCTTCTGCACGGCGTGGATACACCGGAAACAAACGAAAGACTTTTGCAAAGGCTTGCAAATCCGGGAGCCCTTCAATTTTCTGTAAGAGTAAGGGATCCAGCAAGCAGGATTTGTAGACTAAGACTTCCGGCATCCCCTCACGGCCGACAAAAGCTTGTTTGACTTGTTTGATTGCTCGTAGCAGTCGATCACGGTTCATGTGCAGAGGATCCGCAACATGGAGTGCAAGCACAAAGTCCTCTTCACCAAGCACCGGCTTCCAGTGCCCGGCTTCAAAGATTCGGACACTCGATTTTGCGAAACTATCTGCCCCAAGCTCATTACCCACGAAACCGCCACTTTCGGTTGCAAAAAATCTCGTCTCCCAAATTCCCTCCGGTAAGGGCGGCAGAACCGTGAGTTGCTCCGGTTCCCCTTGCAATTGCTCTTCAGCAATCAGGGGTTTGGCCTTGGAGATCGCCCGGAAAATCCGTTTTTCCTCGTGTTCCTCAACGCGACGTCCTTGTTTATCGTAGAGTTGGGCCGGTTTCGCCAAGAGGACAAGTTCGCCAGACCTCGTGTTGCGGTAAAGTGTCCCAGGCAGTTTGTTCTTCTCAAGCGAAAACGCCAATTCTTCAAATGCATAAAGGGAGGCGTTGGCGAGCTTCAAGATGTATTCATCACGCGGTACACCCCAGCGATGATAGTGTCTCTCATAGGCATGGAGCAGAGGACCCAGAATCCCAAACGCGGCTTCCGCTTGCGCTTCTTGCCCCTGATCTTTATAGAGCTTCACCGAACGATCTGCACCGGCCAAAAGGCAGAGTAACGGAAACAGATCCTCTGTCTCCGGTGGTAGCGCATTTTTCGGCGTGAGATCGGTCATCACATCGGAATTTTGCTTGACGATCGTCGTGTCGTAAATCAAGTAACGAGTGAAATTCGCCCATTCGTAAAGCACGTCGCGTTGCGCAATTTGCGAAGCCGCTGTACCTAAGATCGCCAAAACTTCTTCAGATAAGTCAAGCCAGCGATTGAGTTTCTTGTACCAGCCTAAGGTGAAGTTATCCCTTGCCCCGGCTCTTTGCCCATACTTTTGCTGTGCAGCAATATAGTAAGGTTCCCATGTTTCGGGAATCTTATCACTGGGTAATAAGAGCTCAAAAACTGCTTCACGCATCCTGGCCATACTTCGCTCCTCCTCGCTGATCGATCTATTCTACCAGAGAAAAGAGCCTTCATCCGTTCAAGAAACCTCCATCTGCCACGAGAACTTGTCCGGTGACAAACGAAGACAGATCCGTCGCTAAAACGTAAACCAAGGAGGCAATCTCTTCCGGTTTTCCCAAACGACCCAAGGGCGTTTCATAGGCTAAGTCCTCAAGTGTCTCTTTACCGTACGCTTGATTCATGCGCCCATCAATCACACCGGGTGCTACACAATTCACGCGAACACCGGAAGGACCCAGCTCTTTGGCTAAGGCCTTGGTGAAGCCGTGTAAGGCGGCTTTGGCCGTAGAATAAGCGACTTCCATCGACGCACCTGCTACTCCCCAAATGGAACTGACGTTCACGATCGACCCTTGATGGGCACGGATCAACTCAGGCAGAAAAGCCCGGCACACGTAAAAGGTACTGTCCACATTGGCCGCCATCACCTCTCGCCACAGGTCATCATCCAGATCCTGCAACAAGCCGCTGTGGGCAAGCCCGGCCACATTCACCAAGCAAGCAATCGGCGCAGAAAAAAACTGCTCTTTCGCAGCGATAAGTTTTGCGGCTCCGGAAGCACTTCGAAGGTCAGCCTGGACCAGATGGACATCTGTCCCTTGTGCTTGAAGTTCTGCTTGGAGCGCTTGGGCCCTTGCTTCAGACTGGTGGTAATGGAGGAGCAAGCGCCAGTCTTCCTCGGCAAACTTCCGTGCAACCGCACGCCCGATATCGCCCGAGGCACCCGTAATCACAGCAAGCGGTCGATCACTCCCCTTATGAAGGCTATCCGTCTCTTGTTCCACACGCTCGGTCACTATCGAGTCAACCTCCTCGCTTTATGCACGCAAAGTCTCCGAAAGGTAGTGCAAAATATCCTCGTAGACTTCGAAATTCATCACTTCATTTAGGATCTCGTGCCGGGCACCAGGGTAGAGCGTGACCTTCACGTCTTCGATTCCCAGACTCTTGTAGAGCTCAGCCATCTTGAGAACACCTTGCCCCTTCCCGCCATTCAGCTGATCATTCTCCCCAGCGATAAGGAAGATCGGAAGGGACTTTGGAATCGCCTCGAGACCACTTGCTTCATAGAGCCGGGAAAAGCCCAGAAAAGATCGGTAAAAACCATAACTACAAGTCCGGCCACAATACGGATCCTGATTATACGCTTCCACCTGGCCAGCATCTCGACTGAGCCAAGCATTCTTCCCTTCCTCGCGGTAGGGCTTGTTATACGTGCCGAAAATCAAGCGATCAATCCAGCCCGCCGGCCTCTCATAACCGCGAATCGCCGTCAGCATAGACACAAACGCTTGCACCGGCTTGTAGAGACCGCTCTTCATGCAAGAGGTCCCACAGAGGATCGCGGCAGCAAAGTCCACGCCCTTCTGCTGAATCAAGTATTGGCCAACATATGACCCGGCACTATGGCCAAAGAAAACGACCGGCAAATCGGGGTAGCTCTTTTTTATCGCTCGGTGGAGTTCAATTTCATCTCGTACACAATCGCCATACCAATCGCCCCCGTAGACCCCGTTCTCTTCCAAGGTAGCGGACCTTCCAAAGGCCCTAAAATCCTGGGCAACCACGATGTATCCATGCAAATTGAGAAAATTAGCAAAATCATCGTAGCGAGCGGCGTGTTCCATCATCCCATGGGCCAACTGAATGACAGCCTTCGGCTCATTGGCCTTTGGTTCATTGGCCTTTGGTTCTTCAGCCAGTGCCCACGTGTAGCGCATGAGTTTTGTATTGTCGAACGCTGTTACGGCTCTACTTTCCATCATAATCACTCCTCATAAATCTTATTCTACCTGAAAAATGAGGGTAATTCTTAGGGTTCATAGTGTTTGATTCGGAAATTTTGCTTTTGTTTAGCATGTGGAGAATCTTTTTTTCGTTTTTTGCGTTTTTGGGCTGCGTGAATACAAGTAATCTCTATCTGGCAGTGTTAATGCAAGTAATCTTTGGTGAATTCTGCTTGATATCATCTGTTTTGAATGATTTTTAAACGGGGGTTTGACAGTTGCTGAGTAGAAAAAATTTCACGGATATAGACAGGAGA
>CAZCLL010000073.1:370-12605 GCA_964499555.1 uncultured Fastidiosipila sp. | reverse complement strand
GATGACCCGATCCGCCTTGCTTTTTTCTAGAATGGCGTAGGCGGCCTTTTGTTGCTCGAGAATGGCTGTTTTCGCATAATAACCATCTGAATATTCCAATGGTTTGGAAAAGTCCTCTGCAACGGGTACCCGTAAGGTTTCGCTCTGCTGCCCTTTTGGTGCGATCAGAGCAAGAACTTCCGCCCCGGTACTATAGTTTGGATTGACGCCTCCCTGCCATTCGGGGAAAACTAAACGAACGGTTTTTCTGGTCATTTGGTGTTCCTTTCTCTGCTTCGTTTCGAATCGTGCTTGAACGCTAATCCGCTACAAACTTACCAGACAATTCGTCTGGGGCCAGGTGTCTTATCGCTGTCCGAGAGGGTAAGCTGCCAATATTCTGCCCAAAGCTTCATGTCCTCGTGTTCGGGATGGTTCGCATCCAGCATGATTTCTCGGAATTCGACGAATCCGCCAACACCGCCTACATCTTCCGGCGGGCCTTGACCCTCAGCCTCTAGTAAGTAAGGGAGCTCCAGTGGACAATTTTCGATGGTGCGGACAAGTTCAATGGAATGTTCCCAGTGATCGCCCATGTCATAGATATAAGTAAAGTGTTGATATTTCGGCAAATATTCATCGAGTGTATGGTTATCGATTAAAATGGCGATTTCGTCGTAATCTAAGCTTTCGTCCACACTCGTCAGACGGAGGAAAGGTTCATACGGATTTTCCTCGTAGAACTCAAAATCGAAGAGATGGTAGTTGTACCACTTATAGAGTTTTTGGATCACGAGGTGTAATTCAACGAATGTCAGATTTGCCGGAACGATGATTCGTCTGCTTGCTTGGTAGACATCAAGGTCTAGGGTAATGAGCAGTTCAAATGCGCGAGTTTGATAAATGGGTTTTCCCGTGAGTTCGGCTATGGCGTTCAGCATTTTGTCGCGGGGCTTGTACATCGTTTCAGCGTTTTCACGATTGGGCACATGAATATCGCTAATCGGAACGCCAATTGTGTTGTCGAAGGTGTAATCTTCTGTTCTGGCTCTTCTGTCGACGGCAAAGGCTGCATATCTGCGGGCTTGTTTGACCCAATTTCCTGTTTGCAAACTACTATTTTTAACGAGTTCGACTTCACCGGCTAAGCGGAAATATTCATCGATGAGTTCCGGGTTTATGTATAAGGACCGAAGGGTTTGCTCAATCGCAGTTCGTATGATCTGGCTTGCCTTTTTCAGGTCTTTCCGTTTCACCGGATAGATGGCGACGGGAAAACGAGTGGCATTGTTTACAAGCACGAGCATTTCTTTGGACCTACTGTCGACCCAAACTTTATCCCACGTGGCAGTCCATGTAAAAATGGGATCGATCGTTGCGTCAGCTGGTCCAGGCTTCAATTTCATTTCGTCTGAGAGACTCTTTGTCAAAGCAATCTGCATAGTTCTCACCCCCTGCTTCTTACTTTATCGCACCGTTGGGATTTTCACTATAGGGATTTTCGGCTTCCAATGCACAAGCCCTCGGGTTGTTTGCGAATACTTACTCGGAAAGTAGCTATAAATCGCCGGCTACCCCTTGTCTTAACATGAATTTAACATTACATTAGGAGGTGACTGTGGTTCGGGTCGCCAATTTGGGTGTTATGCAACACTTCGTTGGAGACTGAGCTTCGCAAGTTGAACTGACAATTGAATCATGAAGACCCCAGACGAGACCAGAAGATCAAGACCCTCAACAAGATAAATGTGGAGAGCAGAAGAAATCATGGACTTTTTTAACTTTCTCAGTTTAGTCGGCGGATTGGCCCTTTTCCTTTACGGGATGGAGCTGATGGGAGATAGCTTGATCGCTGTCTCTGGTAAAAGGCTCAAGGGGCTCCTGGAGAACCTGACCTCGAACAAGTACAAAGGTGTCCTTTTGGGGGCCGGTGTGACCTCGGTGATTCAGTCGTCGTCGGCGACTACGGTCATGGTGGTGAGCCTGGTGAATTCGGGCATTATGAAGCTCAGTCAAGCGATTGCCATCATTATGGGTGCGAACATTGGAACCACGATTACAGCGTGGATCTTGAGTTTGACGGGGATTCGGAGTGAGAATTTCTTTGTGCAGATGTTGAAGCCCAGTTCGTTTTCGCCGATTTTGGCGATTGTGGCGGTGGGGTGGCTGCTTTTTAGTAAGAATGAGCGTTTGCATCAGATTGCGAAGATCATGATTGGTTTTGCGATTTTGATGTATGGGATGGACTTGATGAGTGCGTCGATGGAGCCTTTGGCGGAGATGCCGCAGTTCCAGCAGCTCTTTGTCCGGTTTAGTAATCCGCTCCTGGGCGTTTTGGCGGGGACTTTGTTGACGGCGCTGATTCAGAGTTCGTCGGCTTCGGTGGGGATTTTGCAGGCGCTGTCAGCGACGGGTTTGGTGACGCTCTCGGCTGCGATACCGATTATCATGGGACAGAACATCGGGACTTGTATCACGGCGGCTTTGGCCTCGATAGGAGCGAAGAGGAACGCGAAACGGGCTGCGCTGTCGCACTTACTCTCCAACTTGATTGGGACGGTGCTCTTCCTGGTGGTGTTTTACACGGCGAACTATTTTGTGCGCTTCGAGTTCATGGATCGGTTGGCGAGTCCGGTTTCGATCGCGATTATTCATAGCTTGTTTAATATTGTGAACACGGCGATTTTGATCAACTTTACGGAGGGCTTGGAGCGGCTTGTGAAGCGGATTTTGCCGGTGACGAAGGAGGAGTTGGCCGAGGAGCTCGACATTTTTGTGAGCCTCGACGAGCGCTTGCTGGACACGCCTTCGGTGGCGCTGGAGCAGACGAAGAATCTATCGGTGGATATGTTTGCTTTGGCGAAAGCCTCTGTCCAAGACACGTTTACCCTCTTAGATTCGTTTGATTATGAGGTGTATAAGCGCGTCAAGAAGGATGAGAAGAAGGTGGATAAGTACCAAGATGCGCTGAGTTCCTACCTGATCAAGATTGTGAAGGAGGAGATGAGCTCGGGCGACAACCGCAATCTGACGACGATGCTGAGTTGTATTAGTGAGTTTGAGCGGATTTCTGACCATGCGATGGGCATTGCGTCGACGCTTCACGGGATGGATCAGGATCGGCAGCAGTTTTCGATGCAGGCGCAGGCGGAGCTTCGGGTCTATATGCGGGCGGTGAACCAGATTTTGGACTTGACCTACAATGCGTATGTGTCCCGAAAGGCGGATGATGCGACGATGGTGGAGCCTTTGGAGGAAGTGATTGATGTGCTGAACGATGCGCTGAAGATCCGCCACATTGAGCGCCTGCGCGACGGCCGTTGCTCGGTGGACCTCGGGATTTCGTTGACGGATATGACGACTTCGATGGAGCGGATTGCGGATCACTGTTCGAATGTGGCCGTCGCACTCATCGAGATGCCGCAGGGGGCTTACGACCCGCACCGCTACCTCAAGAAGGTGCGCAAGGCGAGCAACACCCAGTTCCAGGCGCTCTACGAGTCCTATCTATCGGACTATGAGCTGCCGGCGGATGATGCGGTGCCGCTTTTGGTGGAGTAAAGCTTTTCTTTGGCCAAAGCCGCCGACCGCCGCTTTGGGCGAGTGTAAGCAAGTTAACTCAGCCCACCACCGATGCCGCGGAAGATGCTGAGCAGGTCAGAGAAAAATTCACCGGAGAAGATGTATTTCAAGACATCGGGGAGCATGATGACACGGTCGCCGAAGCCTAGGTCTGGGTCGCCGTTCCAGGGGTCGTCTTGGTTGTTTGGGTTGGTGGACGGTTCTGGTTCGACGGGGTTGGCTGGGCTTGTGGGCTCGGTTGGGCCTTCTGGGTCTGATGGGTGAATGATGATGGGGCCGCTGGCGGTCACTTCGGGCTCTTGGGGATTTTCTGTTGGGTTTGGCGTGGGCGCTTCGGTTCCGTACTCGGGTAAGGAGATTTTGGGGCCATTATTCTCAGTCGTGCCGGGAACGGAGCTGCCGGATTCTTCGGCTTGGCGATTGGCTTCGTTCAGGCTCAAGATGAAAGGATTGTTTTGCCAATCGGTGATGTCGCGGGCAATTTGGCGGACGGCGCCGTCGGCGAAAATGTCTTGGAGGCCGGATTGCCGCAAGGTTTCGCGGAAGGTGTAGCTGTCTTCGCCAAAGGATGTCAAGGTCAAGTAATCGTTGACGGCGCCGCGCCAATCGGATTTGATTTCGCTTAGGAAAGTTGCCGCTGCCATGGCGGAGAGGGAGTAACTTAGGTAGTAGAGGGGAGCATGGTACATGTGCCAGAACATCCACTCAGCTCCGGTATCGGAAGAACTGGCGATGCCGTAGGCTTTGGCCAAGTCAAGATATTTCGCATCGAGCTGCTCTATGGTGACGTCTGGAGTGGTGTATGCGTAGGTCTCAAACTCGTTATAGAGTGCGCCGTTTAGGATGGACCAGACCAGGTTCAGGAGCGTGTAGGTGCGCTGCTGTGGGGCGTTGGAAGTCCCATAGATCGCGGCGTAATACGGCAGGAAAAGGAGCTCCAGACCCTGGGAGTGGATCTCGGCCAAGTCGATGCTGGAGTTCGTGAAGAAGGAGTGGCGCGTCTCGCGAACGGACGTGTTGAAGTGGCCGAACTCGTGAATGAGGGTGTTGAGGTTTTGGCTGGGTCCATAGTTGTACTGGAAAATCATGGCGGAATGGTAGTAGGGCATCGAGATGGTGTAGGATACCTGCTCGTTATTGGGCGAGGAGCCCAGCTCGTAGAGTTTGTGGGTCCGGAGATAGGCGTAGGTGTCGAAAAGCTCCGAGGAAATATTCCCCAAGTAGGTTCCGACCACGTCCATGGCGTCCTGCCCGGTTGGGTACTGATAGGCGGCGACCTGCCCGAAATTCAGGCGCATGGCGAGCTGCAAATAGAGGGGGCTGATGTATTCTTTGACGGCCGCATAGTAGTTTTCGAGGTCTTCCTGGGTGAAGTCGCGCCCAAAGGTCTGGTCGTCCTGCATCTCGGAATAATTGGCGTACCCTTCCTCCACGGCGTACTCGTTGCGGAGGGCGAGGAGCTCTAGGTAGATCGCCCCTTCCCTCGCTGGGTTGGTGCCGGTGATCTGGTCAAATTCTTGCTCCAAAAGCGTGATTTCTTCATTGATTGCGAGCTGCCGAGGCGTCACGCTAGTAGATTCGCGGAGGTCTGCGGCGGATTTCTCGCCGACCACTTCGTCTAGCAATGGCCCGACGACGGGATTATCCTGCACGCCTTGCAAGGTTTCGAGCAGGACGTTGAAGGCTTCCGGTACGAGGCTCTCCATGTAAGTGAGTTCGTCAGAAACGGCGGTTTTTGTAATATCTTGGGAATATTCAAACTGGATCAGCGACGATTGCGTCAGGACGTAGTCGTATTGACTCAAGATTTCCTCGAGTGCGGCTTGGACTTGCGCCTTCGTTGGGGTGGTCGTTGGCGCTGCGCCGAGCTGGTCGGCGGTGAGCCCCAGGCTCTGGAGGAAGGTCCCGATTTCGGCCTCGAAGGTGGCGAGTTCGTAGTGCTCGTACGAGAAGTCGTCCCGGGTGAGCTCTGGCCTTTCCCAGTCCGGGTAGATCTTCGTGATCACGGATTGGTAGTCGGTCTCCACGAGCTGGTCTTCGGGAGCGGTGAAGCGTTTTTCGGCCAAAGCCGCCTGCTGCCACTTATCTGCCGCCTCCTGCGCGTTCCCCTTGGTTTCAAGAGCGAGGGTGGCGGCGGCTAAACCGGAGCCGCCGAGGCTGATGGCCAGGGCTAGGATGAGGGCGAGTAGGGATTTCATACGATCTTTCATAACGATTGTCTCCGCATTCTGTTTCGGGTGGGCTGTTGCTCTGGGCTCGAGGGCCCGGGTGGCTTCTAGGGCATGGTTCGGCAGGACCAGGCGGGGTTTTCCTCTGCGAGCTTGTGGACACGTTTGTGACAAGTCAAGAGGAGGACTTGCTGGCCGTCTTGGGCTTTGGCCGCCAAAAGGGCTAAGCCTGCGGCGGCGCGTTTGTCATCGAAGTTCATGAACAGGTCGTCTAGGAGCAGCGGGAGGCCCTGGCCGGCGCCGAGATAATCTGTTAAGGCTAGTCTAAACGAAAACCACAGCTGATCGCTGGTACCTGTGCTGAAATGTTCCGGCGAATAGTAGTGACCGGAGGTGGAGTCGCGCAGCATGATCTCCAAATTCTCGTTGACGATGAGGGAATCGTAGTGGCCGCGGCTCAGCTGCTGCATGTAGCGGCCGGCGTTTTCGGCGAGGCGCGGGAGGAGTTTTTCGCGAAGTTCCAAGAGGTTGCCGGCGAGGGTACTCTCGGCGAGCTCCAGCGCCTCGTGGCGGAGGCGGAGTTTTTGGAAGTGGGCGCGTGCTTCTTGGAGCTCGCGGCTGACTTCGGCTAGCTTGGCCGCCGGGGAGACAGGCGCGCCGGTGCGAGGGTCGTGGAGCAGGCTTTGTAAATGCACACGCGTCTCGGCTTCTTGCCGATTGAGCTTGGCGATTTCGGCGCGGACGTCGCGAAGTTCGGCGCTGATGAGGTTTTCTTGAGCGAAATCGAGTTTTTCGTCGTCGGGGTTACGGCCGCTTGCAAGGAGGGCCTCCCGGGTTTCCGCAAGGCGCTCCCGGTAGGCCTGTGGATCGCCCAAGGTCTCTGTGATGCGCCGGCTCCTTTCGCCAAGGTCTGCGATTTGCCGCTCGAGGAGGCTCTGTTCTTGAAGCTTGGTTTCGAGGCCTCCGAGGAAGGTCTGGATCTGTTCCAGTTCTTGGAGGGTGGTTTCGTTGCTCTGGCCCGCCGCCGTCGCGAGTTTCTGTTCGGTTCGGTCGAAGCCCAAGGCGGGCAAGATCTGGTAGAGTTCTCGCAGGCGCTCTGCTTGCCTTGCGGCCGACTCTTCCAGGTCCAAGGGGGACTGGGTGGAGGCGGCTTTGGCCAAAGCCGCAGAACCGAAATACAGCCCCAAGCCGGCTGCGAGGAGGACGCCAGCTGTGATGAGCAATGGGATTTGCGGGGTAGGGCCCGATGTGATGAAAATTGCCGCACCGAGGATGATGGCGAGTGCGGCGAGCACGAGGCCCGCCGTGCGCAGAATCTGGGTGAGAAGGTCCCGGCGGCGGGCCTCTTCGCGGGCCTCGAGCGCACGGGTTTTCGCAGCATCGGTGAGCTGCGAGGTGATCATTTTGAGCTGGGCGAGGCGCTTCTCGCGAAGCTTGGGGTTCGCGCCAAGCCCCTGAAGATCGGTCTCGAGAGCTGTATTGCGCGCTTCAAGTGTGCGGCGATGCTCCTCCGGTTCGGTGGCCAGGCGAAGGCGGTCCAGGTCTTCGAGATACTCATATACCATGATATCAGTCTCAAGCTCGGACTCCCGCTGCTCGAGCTCCGCCAAACGGCCATGCAAACGGTCGAGCTCGGTCGTGAGGCGCGCCTCTTCGTCTTGGCAGTCGGAGAGGTCTTGGACTTCCCGATCCAGCGTGGCCACGCGCTGGGCCACCGCCGGAATTTCGCCCTTCTTCCCATTGGCCGAGCGCAAGTGGAGGCGCGCCTTCTGCAGACGCTCCTGGACCTCCGCCGTTGTCACTTTATCGTCCGAACTCACCATGAAATCCGAGAGCGTTTCCCAGAGTTCGCGCCTGGTATCCGGCGTGTTCTGCAGTTTCGGCCCCTGAGGCTCGACGAAAACACTATTCGCAAAAACCTCCTGCGTCAAGCCAAAAAGCCACCGCCCCGGCTGCTCTGCATCTGCGAGCTCCAAGTAGCGATTCCGATCCAAATCGGTCAGGGTCACTTGGTCTAGGCCTTTTCTGGCCCCAAAGGTCCGGCTCAACTCGAAATTCGTTCCCTCATGGCGAAACCAAAGATTCCCCGCCATCGCCGACCCATCCCGCGGGGTGTAGCGCTCGCGCAAACTATCGAGCCCGCGCCTTTCGCCCAAGCCATAAAACATCGCACGAATAAAGGTCAGGACGGTCGTTTTGCCACGCTCATTCGGCCCATAAAACAGCATCGCGCCCGGCTGAAACTTCAAGGAATAGTCCTTGAGGCCGCCAAATGCTTTGATGTATAGCGCTTGTAATTCCATTTGTTTCCTCTACCTCTTCGTCTTGTTCTCGTGTCGTTGCTTGCTTGCGTGCTTGCTAGCTGCGCGCTGCGGGCTGTGTGCTGCGAGCTGCGAGCTGCGGGCCTCACACCAAACGCCCGCGGAAGGCATCAATCCCGAGCCGCAACGCCTCTTCGACCACTGGTCGATCCTCCAAGGCGGTGCGCTCCAGCTGCCTCGCAAGCCGGCGGTAAAACAAGCCCCGCAGCGAATCCTCCTCCGCGAGCGCTTGAAGGTCCGCCGCCGGCACCGTCTCGCAGGTCAAGCCGCTGATCTGAAATCCCTCCGCCTCAAGCCCCGCGCGAAGCAGCTCTTCGTCCGGAATATAGCTGCCCCCGCTCCTTCCGCCAACCCGGAGGTTCCAGACGATTTGGGTGGCTGCGGCTTTGGCAGTAGCTGTGGCTTTGGCCAAAGCCGCCTCCCTCAACTGCCCTACGAGCTGAGATAGAGCCTGCTCCTGGTCTTCCGCCAGATCCAGATTGAGCGTCTGGGAAAGATAAATGGTCTCGGCGAGCGGCACAAATGTGGACTCGCGAAGCCCGTGTTCTGTAAACGTCAAAAGAAGACAACCGCGCTCGCCTTCATCCTTGCGGCTGCTCCCCTGAATCGTGCCACTGTACGCAAAGCGGCAGCCGCCCACCTCGCCCTGAATCTCCGGATCCGGTGCGTGCACATGCGCCAGCGCCACATAATGAAACGGCGCCTGCATCAATTGTGCCGGATCCAGCGGATTATAGAGCTCCACCTTCCCCCGCCTCAACTCCCCATGCACCAAAGCCAAATGAATCGGACAATCGTCAAGGGCGTTGTGATCTGTTGTGGCGGGCTCAATGCCAATCACTTCTGCGCTTGTAGCTGCTGAGGCGCCAATCACTTCCGCAGCGATTTCGCCCGCTTTCGCCTGCTCAAAGTCGCGAATCATCTCCGGCAAAAGCGACTGCCTTTGATACAAACTTCGGAACCCGGCCCCGGTCACCGACACCCCAAGCTCCGGCAACGCCACCGTTTGTGCGCTGATAAAAACATGTACATTATCCGGCCAAAGCTGCGGATTCCTGTAGGCCGACAGTGGGGTTGCCGGATCGTGATTCCCCGGCGTGATGAAAACGTGGATTTTGTGGGCTTCTTCTAGCTCGCCTAGCATCGTTGTGATGCGAGACAAATCCGCTTGGGTTAAGCTGTCTTGCTCAAGAAAATCACCCGGAAGCAGGAGAATGTCGGCTTTTGTTTCCTGGCAAAAGTTGAGGAGCCGACGAAAGACACGAAACCGCTCTTCAAAACGGTTCCCAGAGTAGTTCTCAGAATGCATGTTGGTCTGGTTCTGGGGCTGTATCTGGGTATGGGTCTGTGTCTGTGTCTGCGAAGGGCTCTGCACATGGCTCACCAAATCGGCCTGCCGATCGCCCCCACCCAGATGTAAATCTCCAGCTTGAACTACTTTTACTATGCGGTTTGTAGCCATGTCTTTCCGCCTTTCCTTCATCGCTCCATAATTACCTCTTAGAATAGCATTGCTGCGAATATTTTGGCAGATAAGATGACACCGAAGTGTTGTTAGAGGTTTTTGCTGGAGGTTTTGCTAGAGGTTTTGCTTGAGGCATTGCTCGGCATATAGCTGCAAAATAACTGCAAAATGTCTGCCAAACCCCTGAATGGCAGTTTTTGGTTCTACGGGTTCTTGTTTACACTTATGTGATAAGATATGTTGGTCAGGATCTGCAGCAATCCAAATTCAACATCTTATCTTTTGGGGAATTTCCCTGTTATTGACCCAAAAACAGGATGTTAAGAGCATTTAGGCTCCGATCGAGCCGATTCAAAGAGGTTTTTCAAGCCGCATCCGGAAAAACACCAGCATCTTTTTGGATTCCTGCGGATCTTGACCACCTTAATAAGTTATCTATTCAATTTGCCCATCTTGTTTTCTAATAATTACAAGAATCTGAGGGTTTTTGAGATGAATTGTCCTGAATGCTCATAGTTTCGCTTTGTATAACAAGATACGCTGGTCAGGATCTGTCGTTATCCACGCAAAACATATTATCTGTCACTTGCTTTTCCCAGAAATGACCCTCAAACCAGTCTTCTGAGACCTGTTTTGGAGCTGTTTTATCGAAAACCAACACTTGGATAACATGGTAAGTATGGACAGCAACGGATCCTGACCACCTTAACTTATTACCCATTACCCCTACCCACCTTGCCGCCGAAAAATCGCTAGCAATAAGGGATATCACCCGAACACGCACCGAACACAAGAGTCCCTTCCGCCCAAAACATCAAATCAACGCAAGGATTACCATCCATCGCAGCACTTGAAACACTGAACACACTGGCCGCTGTGGATATCAGCCGGAACAGCGGACCGATAAGAGATGAACTACCGCATTCAACTACCTGCGTTGTAGGTAGTTCACGACTAGCGGCAAGTTTCTCAGATCGGAAGTTACTCTCGTAGTTTTTCTATGGGTAGGTAGTTACTCTTGTTGTTGATTTTATTTGTAGCGGATGAATCTCTTGTATCGCTGTAGGTTCGACTCGATATCCGCCGACGCCAGTTAACTCAAGGCCACTAGAAAGAGGTGGGTAAGCAAAATAATTCAGGGCCACATGATAAGGTAAAAAATACTCTCGCACTACGACAACAATGAAAATCCCTCCCGTCACACCCAACATTGAGCAAGAGCTGCCACCGACAGAGCAAGTAACGGCAAAAGGCCAAGCGGTGAATGTATAATTTGGCTTGTGAGTAGACGAGCAGCTTCACTAAGTGAATGCACTAACTGAATGCATAATATGAATTAATTATAAGCAGAGCAAGAAACAGCATCCAGCGCACAGATATCGACGTACAGCAAAGCATTTCAGCAAGGCCAACATCAGAACCACCCCAATAACCCCAAGACAAAGCAAAGGAGGAACGTAAGAAAGTATGCTAAATGGAGTCATGTTTCAGGCTTTTGAGTGGGAAATGGATTCCACCGGAGAGTTTTATAATGACCTGGCGAAATTGGCGCCAGAGTTGGCCAAGAGAGGCATTGATGCTGTTTGGTTGCCGCCCGTTTGCAAGGCAACCTCGGAATGGGATGTCGGCTATGGCGTTTATGACCTTTATGATTTGGGCGAATTTGACCAGAAAGGTCAGGTCCGAACCAAATATGGGACAAAAGAAGAGCTCAAGGACGCCATCAACGCCTTGCATGAAAATCAAATCAGAGTCTATCTGGATGTCGTCTTGAATCACAAAGCCGGCGCGGATTATACAGAAACCTTTTTGGCAACACCTGTTGACCCTAACAACCGGACACAAGACATCGGGGAAGCCCGGGAAATTGAGGCCTGGACGGGATTCAATTTCCCGGGCCGCGCCGGCCAGTATTCCGATTTCACCTGGAATTTCAATCACTTTAGTGGCGTCGATTATGATCAGAAGAGCGGCGAGACAGGCGTGTTCCGGATCGAAGGCGAAAATAAAGGCTGGTCGATGGGCGTATCCGGGGAGAAAGGCAACTTTGATTATTTGATGTTCGCCGATATTGACCATGCCAATCAAGAAGTAAGAGATGAGCTGTTCAAGTGGGTCGATTGGTTTGTTGAGGAAACGGGTTGCGATGGCTTCCGCTTCGATGCAGTCAAGCATATTGATGACCACTTCATGAATGACTTTTCCGGCCACATTGTCGACCGCCAAAGCGAAGATTTCTATCTCTTTGGCGAGTATTGGTCGCCAGATCTTCTGCATGCCGGAGAATATTTGTCGGAAGTTCGCTTCAATATGGACGTCTTTGACGTGGGCCTGCACTACCATTTCCAGGCCGCCTCGCAGAATGCAGACTATGATTTGCGGCAGCTTTTTGACTACACTTTGGTTAAAGATTACCCCCAGAGTGCGGTTACCTTCGTTGACAACCATGATAGTCAGCCGGGGCAATCGCTCGAGAGCTGGGTCGGAAGGCATTTCAAAGAGCGCGCCTACGCGACGATCCTCTTAAGAAGAGATGGCTATCCCTGCATTTTCGCCGGTGATTATTACGGCATCAAGCGCGGCGACTATCCGCAAGAAGATATCCAGTATGATATCAATAGGCTCTTAGAAGTCCGCCTCAATTTTGCTTGGGGCGAGCAGATCGACTTTTTCCAATCCCCGCAAGCCATTGGCTGGGTCCGCACCGGAGACGAGGAACA
>CAZCLL010000073.1:0-360 GCA_964499555.1 uncultured Fastidiosipila sp. | reverse complement strand
GGCTCCTCGCGGTCGTCATGACCATGAAGGAGGAAGAGTCGGTACGCTGCGGCTTTGGCCCGGAAAATAAGGGGCGGAGGTTCCGCGACTACTTGGATCGCTATAAGGACGTAATTGAACTTGATGAGAACGGCGAGGCGGATTTCCCCGCGCAGGCCGGTTCTATATCTTGTTGGGTAACTTTCCTGGAGGAGGATGACCAGGACGAGCAGACGAAGCTCCTCGGGGTCAAGGAACGCCAGGAGGAGGAGAAATTGGAGGGCTAAAAGGGGATTGTTCTTGCCAAAGCCGCCCCCGCCCACTACAATCCTGTCTTTTACAGTTAAAAATCGGAAAAAGTCCGTTTTAGCTTGAAATTTG
>CAZCLL010000072.1:11555-12616 GCA_964499555.1 uncultured Fastidiosipila sp. | reverse complement strand
CGTGTTGATTTTCGATTAAATCCGGAATTTTAGGGGGCTAACCCAATACCACACCCCCAATATCGTGTTGATTTTCGATTAAATCCGGAATTGTAGGGGGCTAACCCAATACCACACCCCCAATATCGTGTTGATTTTCGATTAAATCCGGGAATCAAGCCCAGCTAAACCGACTTCGCCCCCACTAATGCCAAAATCTCACCAAGCCTCAGCAAATCTCACCGACCACCATCGAAATCCGCACCCAAATAGCAAAAGCACCAGTGAAACCGTATAATAAACATCAATAATGCAAGAAACTCCTCGCATCTAAACGAAAATGCGAACAAAAAACCACCCAAATGCGCCCCAATCACCCCAACCCAACCACCAACAACCAACCACTAAAAACCACCACCACCACCAACAACAACAACAACAACCTCAACACCCCACCCCACCCAATGAGGATTTTCCCAAACTCAATTGTCTAAACTAGTGAGAGGAAAATCCTAAGGAGAAATCCTACGGAAAGGATCAGACATGGATGAAGCTTCTCTTCTCTATAAGCGTTTCCTCTCGGGCGATCGGGAAGCTTTGGCCAAGCTGGTCGAAGAATATGGGAACCCCCTCATTCATTTCATCAATAGCTATGTCAGAGACTATCATTTGGCAGAAGACTTGATGGAGGATTGTTTTGTAGAGCTCCTCGTCAAGAAACCGCTCTTCCGTGGGGACAGTCAATTCAAGACCTACCTCTTCAGGATCGGCAAAAATAAAGCACTCAATCAACTCAAACGCTCCCGTCTCCTCACTTGGGTGAGCGACGACGACGCAATAAATGAATTAAGAGAAGAACCCGTAGGCGATGAACTCCTCATCCAAGACCAGAAAGAGCAGACAATCCGCGACGCCATCAGGCAACTCCCGCCCGATTACGCCAGGGCCATCTACCTCATCTACTACGAGGAGCTCAGCTACGAAGAGGCCGCTAGAGCCATGGGCAAAACGAAAAAACAAATCGACAACTACATCTACCGAGCCAAAAAACAGCTCAGCATCACTTTAGAGAAGGAGGAAAC
>CAZCLL010000072.1:3340-11545 GCA_964499555.1 uncultured Fastidiosipila sp. | reverse complement strand
ATCCACCGCCTGGACAAGGGGAATAATTGTCTGGCCGGTTTGCCTGCCTACTTTAAAACAAATTTTGGCCAAAGCCGCCGCCAAATCCCGCCGCCGCAAACTCCGCATCATGTCCACCATCGCGGCAGCGGCTGCACTCGCGCTCGTGGCCTCTCCTTTCCTCCTCAGGTTTTGGTCGCCCGAACGTACCGCCGGCACACCGCCCGACCAAGGGACCGTCGTCCTCGCCGAAGCCAGTGACGACGTCGCCTCGCCAGGCGAAGAGCACGGTTCCGTCGACGAGTTGAGCCACACAGCAGGCGAAAATCCTGACCCCCAAGAAACCCCCGAAATGTTCACCGAGCCGACCATGGTAAACCAAGGCGCAACCACCTCGACCAAGGCCCCCGAATCCGTGCCCCCCACGGCCACAACCACAACCCCAACCCCAACCCCAACCCCAACCACGGCCCTCACGCCAACCCGCGAGTCGCTCCCACCCGAGCTGGCCGCCTTACACCTGCAGTCCGACACCCAAAGCGCAGGCGTCCGCACCGAAATTTACACCACCAAAGAAGCGAATCAGCAAATCACCATCCTCAGCGCCACCACTGCCTTCCCGCCCCCGAACGCCACCGCCGAGACCCTACAGCTTGGGACGCTTGAGCTCAGCCTCGCCACTTTGGCCGACGACAAGTTCCAGGCCACCTTCACTTTCGAAGGCACCTACTACAGCGCCAGGTCCGAAAGTCTGGCCAAAGCCGCCTTCACCACCTTCCTCGCCTGGTACCTAGACCAAGCCACACCGCAAGTGACCTCACCAACAAGTTCATCATAAATTCATCTAATGTTCCCATGAAATCCATTCGATAACCGTACTATAGAAGAAGATGCCTACGAAAAACGCAAGGCAAAATACGAGAAACCGCTGAAACCCAGTACGTTTATTGGAGGAACAAAAATGCTAGCGAATGGATTATTTTACGTAAAAGAAGGAAGAGGACAGCCTCTGGTGCTGCTCCATGGCAATGGCGAAACGCACGAAATTTTCCTCGAACTAATCGACGAACTGAAAGACGTATTTACCATTTACGCCTTCGACTCCCCGGGCCACGGCCAGTCACATCCAGTCGAAGACTTTCATTACCTAGACATGGCCAGAGAAATTGGCGATGCCCTGCGAGAAGTTTTGCCGGCCAAAGCCCTACTTTGCGGCTTCAGTGACGGGGGCATCCTCTCACTCTACCTAGCCAAAGACTACACCGACGTCGTCGCCGGCATCATTCCTTGCGGAACCAACACCACCCCCGACGGCCTCCGCCCAGATGCAAAAATAGAAATCGAAAAATACTTCGTAGGCGACCCAGACAACAAACTCTTGAAACTCATGATGACCGAACCTCAAATCCCAGCCTCTGAACTCCACGAGATTCAAGTTCCAGCTCTGATCCTAGCAGGCGAACATGATCTCATCAGCCTTGAACACACAGAAGAAATAGCGAAAAACATCGCCGGATCCGAGCTCATCATCCTAAGCGGCGAAGATCACGGCTCCTACATAGAACACAGTACAAAATTAGCCCCTTACATCAGGCAGCTAGGCGCAAAAGTCTTCGCACAAGAAACACCTACTGCACAAGAAACGCCCACTGCACAATAAACCACAAGTAACGATGAAGGCCCCTCTTCACCCAAGAAGAGGGGCCTTCACATATCACTTAACTGTTACCATAGTCATCGTACGGGGTCGGATCCAAGTTGTCGACAGACACATCGATGCCGCTTTCCAAATGGTCCGGGATCCCGTCGCCATCATAATCACCCGGCACATTCACTGCACCGGTGCCAACACCAAACATCTCGCGACCGGTAATATTTCGAAGGTCGCGCGCTTCCTCGACCAGCTTCTGCAAATAGTCCGCAACCATTTCGGCCTTCTTCACATTGACAAGTGACAAGGTCGGTGACGTCCGATCCGATGCGTGAATGGTCACCGTCCCGACACCGAAAATCTTCTGGCCGAAACTCCGTTTCACATCCACATCCAGCACACGATAGAGCAGGACATCATTGCTTTCGGTATTGAAGAAGCCCGTCTTCACGCGAAGTTTGTCTTTCGTCACACTATACTTCGTGAAACTAAGCGGGAGCCCCAGATGGCGCTTGCGGTCCTTCCACAAGACGACCTCGTTTTCTTTCGCTTTGCTGAAATCATCAAAAGACTGTGTCATGATTCGCCTCCCTACTTTGTAAAACCCAAACTCACTTCACCGCAAGACCAGCAACCAGTTTCTCATACTCTGTCATCAGGTTGGTGAACTCCGCCATGGCGCCTTCCCAGAACGCCGGCTCGCGGAGGTCAACCCCGACGCGCAAGGCCACATCTTCGCAGCTTGCCACCGTCGTCTCATGGAGCAAGTTGCGGTACTTCGCCATGAACGGCGCCCCCTCTTTACGGTACAAGTTATATAAACCCATCGAGAACAGCTGCCCGAACGCATAGGGGAAGTTATAATAGCTGAGGCCTGAAGAGTAGTAGTGCCCCTTGCAGATCCACATGTACGGGTGACGTGCGTCTTTGGCCAAAGCCGCCCCATACGTCTCCTCCTGCGCCCGAAGCATGATCTCCTGCAGCGACTTACTGTCCATGAACTCGGTCTCGCAGCGCTCGAACACCTCTTTCTCGAAGAGGAAACGCGAATAAATATCCACGATCGTCTGCGTGGTGCCAGAAAGGAAATTCTCCAGGAGGGCCAATTTAGAGGCAGGATCATCAGCCTTCGCCACCGCCTGCAACGTGAGGTGGGTCTCATTGAAGGTCGAAGCCGTCTCGGCAACCGGCATGCTGTAATCCAGGTTCAGCGGCGCATGGTCCTCAATGCAAGAGCCGTGATAGGCATGGCCCAATTCGTGGGCCAAAGTCGACACCGCATCAAATGAGCCGTCGAAATTAGTCAGGATGCGGCTCTCGTGAATGGCAGGCAAGTTCGCACAGAAAGCCCCGCCCGACTTCCCCGGGCGCGGCAAGAAATCAATCCAATCCTCTGCAAATGCGCGCCTCATGAGGTCCGCAATATCCGTAGACAGTGGCTCGAAAACCTCCAGCAAATAGTCGCGGGCTTCCTCCACCGTAAACTTCGCATCGATCTTTCCAACCGGCGCAAAGAGGTCGTAGAAAGGCAACTGCTCTTTGCCCAGGAAACGAGCTTTCGCAAGCAAATACCGCCGGAAATCCGGGAAGGACTTCTCCATGACCTGAAGCATGGTATCTAGTGTGGCCCGATCCAAGCGAGAAATCTGCAAAGCCTCCGCCAAAGGCGATTCATAGCCCCGCTCACGACAGAGAAGGGTCACCTGCTGCTTAATCGAATTCAACGCATAGGCCACAGAATCCTCGATCTTGCTGTAAGCCTGAAGCTCTGCCTCATAGGCCTTTCTGCGCACTTCGCCATCCTCATCGTGGGCCAAATTGCGGATGTCCGACAGGGTCACCGTCTCCCCTTCATACGCCACTTCGAGCGTCGAAGTCAGGTAGCCCTGCAGCTTACTCCATGACGAGCCGCCGCTGATATCAAGTTTCGCAGCCAGTTCCTCAAGGCGGCTATCCATGCGGAACCTCGCCGTATCTTTCATCTCGCCAAGCACGAAACGGTAGCGTTCCAGATCATGTTCCGCAATGAAGCGATCCAAGTCTTGAATGCCGGCCAAAGCCTTCTGCACCGTCACCTGCAGCACCTGCACAGCGGACAGCGCCATCATCAGCTGGTTCAGAAGCGAGGGATACTTCGTGTTCGTGGTATCTGCTTCGGAAAGCAGCATCGGATATTGCACCACTTTTTGGACCAGTAACGTGGATTCTTCCATAAACAGAAGCGCTTCCACAATCGTCTTCTCTTCTGCGCCCTCTTCGCTAAGCCGGGTCACGAGGCCTTCGACTTCCTGAAGCAAAGCATCCATTTTCGCCTTGTCTTCTAGGTAAGAAGGCTCCTCAAGGCTCTTATATAAGGAATCAAGGTTCCAGGTGTAGGTTTTGTTTTCGCTCACTTGTTCTGCCATATGATTGCTCCTTCGCAACTTATCTTCTGTAAACGATTATAGCGAATTAAAGGATAAAGAATGCTAGCAGTCCGCCACCTAGGAGTAGCCACATCGAGTTTATTTTCTTCCAGAAAAGGAGTACTAACGACACGGCAAAAATCGCCCAGTGGAGGGGGTGGGTTAGGGAGCTTTGGCCTAAAGAAAAGGTGGTTACACCCATGAGGGCCAAAGACGCCACATTCACCCCGTCGAGGACAGAGGCTACCAGCTTCGACTTCCGCATCTGCTCCATCAGATGAACGAGGAGGCCGACCAGCAGAAAGGACGGCAGGAAAATCCCAATCGTAGCGAGCGTGGCACCCGCCAAACCATGCAGCTGATAGCCCACAAAGGTGGCCGTCGTGAATACCGGCCCTGGCGTAATTTGGCCGACGGCCACGGCATCCAAAAGCGTCTGATGACTCAAAAAGCCCGTGTTCACAAACTCCGCTTCCAGATAGGCAACCAGTACATAACCGGACCCATACAAGATAGCGCCAATCTTCAGAAAGCGCAGGAAAATTTCGCCCAAGCCCATTTGTGCCGCTTGCACCAGCTCCCCCACCTGTGCCAAACGCCCGCTCTGTGTGAGGAGAGGGAGAAAGACAAAAGCGGAGCTTTTGGGGCGGGCGGCGGCTTTGGCCTGCGTAATGACCGCAGAGAGAACCCCAATGCCCAGGAGCACCCAGAGCTCGTCGAGGTTCGTGAGGGCGAGGGCAATCGCGACTGCGAGGAGGGCCGCTTGCCACCAGTGCTTGATAGCCGTCCGAAAAAGCTTCACCAAAGCCTGCAGAATCACAGCAATAACGACGGCCTTCACCCCCGCCAAAACTCGCTGCACCTCCGGAATCAACCCATAATTTTGATAGAGCCACCCAAAAAGCAACACCAGCACAAAAGCCGGAAAGATAAAGCACGCCCCCGCAATCAGGAGCCCGGGCCACCCACATTTCTCGTAGCCCAGCGTAATCGCCAGCTCCGTCGAATTGGGCCCGGGAATCAAATTGGTCGCCGACATGAGGTCCAGAAAACGCTGCCGCGACACCCACTTGCGCTTCTCCACCAGCTCCTCATTCATCATAGCCGTGTGCGCCGCGGGCCCCCCATAAGCGAAGAACCCCAACCGCAAAAAGACCTGAAAAATCTCCTTCAGACTGACGTCCTCGCAGATCTGGTCGTCGCCTAAGTCGTTACTTTCACGACGCGTTTCGTTCTCTCCCATTTGCCCGCTCATCGTCTAGAAAAGCCCGGCATTCTTCTGCTCAAGCACGCGAATCATGCGATAAATCATCAAGCTAAGAGGCGTCGGAATCCCGTGCTTCTCGCCCAGCCGGACGCATTCGCCCGCAAAAATATCCACCTCCGTCGGCCGTTTCGCCCGAATATCCTGCTTCACCACTTCGCGGCCCAGATCGCCGGTCAGTTCGAGCAATTCCTTGCTCTTGGCCAAAGCCGGATACTGCACATCCAGGATCGCTAAGAATTGGTTATTCATGCAGTTCAAGAGAAATTTTAGCCACGCTTCTCGCAAGGCGGCGTCCGAAACTTTTATCTGCATGCCACTTGCTGTGAGGACGCCCTCTAGATCGGCCACTCGATTCGGGGCCAGCGGCGACTTCTGCTCTTCGCCAATAATGATTTGCCCTTTCCCTTGGAATGTCGCCTCCTGGCCCTCTTTTTCGGCCGCAATCTGGGCGACCGCATAAATGACATGGTCCCAACCGAATTTCTCCGCCGCAAGCCTTTCACTACTAATACCATTCTGAAGCGGCACAATCTGGGTCTTCTCCCCCACCCATGGCACAATTTTCTCTAGGATCTCTGGATAATTATTCATCTTCGTGGCCAGAAGGATAAAGTCCAAATCCTGCTCTTGGCCTTCTTTAGCAAAGTCTTTTACTTGCAGCGGATAAGGCTTCCCATTGATCTTGATGCCTTCCCGGCTGAGTCTCTCTTTACGATCACCTTCTGCCAAGATGATGACTTCAGCTCCCTCTGGGTTCTCTGCCAAAAAAGAATACACCCATGCCCCTACTGAGCCTAAACCCACAAGTCCAATTCGAAACTTCTGCATATGGTCTCCTTTACTGTTGTTTTTTATTTATTTATTTATTGTTATCCGCTCGCCAGCCTCTTCCTTCTGCAGCGTCAATATTCCGCGACGCAGCCTCGCGAGCTCGCCATACCTGTATTAACTTACCATGATTCACCCCAAATTCCTGTTGACTATGTGCTTTCTTCGGAATTTTCTGCTTATAGCTAAACGGCTAATTGCAAGTAGCCAAGTCAACAAGGAATGATTCAACAGAACGGGCCACATACGTGAAGCCATCTGTTGTTCCGTCAGCTATCCCCTAGATTTTAGCGATTATTGGGCACCAAGTTGTGCAAAAGCGTTATATAACATGCTGAAGTGGACAAAACTCGTCTCGATCCAAGCCGGCAACGCTTTCTAGAGGCAAACGGGTAGCAAAAGTCGACCCAAATCGCCCCGATCGGGATGATTTCGACGAGTTTTGAGGAAAATTCTGCGACAGATAATATGTTAAATTTGGATTGAGCTGAGTTTTGTCCAAGTACCTTATTACCTAAATATCCAGCCACCTCAAAATCTCATCTTTATCACCTAGCGGCCTCGAAAAACCTTAAATCGGCGGATATCGAGTCGAACCCACAGCCGACTCAAGAGATCCAACCGCTACAGAATAGTAAATCACGAGATTGACTACCGCTATCCCAGCAAACTTGTTCTTGGCAGTGAAGCTCTCCGCCACGCTGGCAGTTGGATGCGGTAGTGAATCTAGCAACGGTCAGATCTTCTGCTGGATATCCATAGCGGGTAGTACATTTACTGCTCTTCGTACTGCAGTGGTTGGGTAATCCTTGCGCTGATTTATGGTTTTAGCGGAAGGGACTCTTGTGTTCGGTGCGTGTTCGGGTCGATATCCCTCACTCCTAGCGATTAGTAGACAACAAGGTGGGCGAAAACGATAGATAACTAGTTAATGTGGTCAGGATCTGCAGCAATCCAAGAAAATTCTTGAAAATGCAGGGTGGCAAGGCAGAAAAGCGGATGAAATCGACTCGATCGGGATGTTTTAAGGGAGTTTCGCTGATAAATGCACAATCAGTAACATGTTAAATTTGGATTCTTGCAGATCCTGACCAGCATATCTTATTATATAGTGATCGCTGCTCTTTCCCGACCCTTAATCACCAATTGAACCGACTTGTGAAAAGCCAAATGTCCAGCAATAACACCAAGCCCAAACCCAAATCCTGAACCCCAAAAAACATCCAATAAAAAAACCACTAAGAGCACAAAAGAAGATTTTCAGTGCAGGTAAAGCCTGAATAGAGTATTATATCTTTGTTAAAATGCTGTTTGGCCTTTCAAATTGATTCGAGTCGCAGCGCGCGTCACAGCGCACGTCACGGTGCGTATGTGCGCAACAGCGCAAGCGCGCACCAAGACAGCAGCAGCGCAGCGCACCAACCCAAGAATCGCAGTGAAGGCAGAGGAGGATTACTATGGCTCGCTATATTGGAACCACATCGCGCGGGGTCAGAGCCCCCATTATCCGGCAGGGTGATGACATCGTGGACATTGTTGTCTCGTCCGTGCTTAAGGCAGCGGAATCGGAAAACATTGCATTCCATGACAAAGACGTGATTTCGGTAACGGAGGCCGTCGTGGCCAGGGCGCAAGGCAATTATGCAACCGTTGACCAGATCGCGGCCGACGTCCAAGCCAAATTTCCCTCCGGCGAAATCGGCGTCGTCTTTCCGATCCTGAGCCGGAACCGTTTCGCCGTCAACCTTCGGGCCATCGCCAGAGGCGTCAAAAAAATCTGGCTACAGCTCTCCTACCCTTCCGACGAAGTCGGAAATCGCCTGGTGGCAGCGGCGGCTTTGGACAAAACAAAAATCAACCCCTGGACCGACGTCCTGGACGAGGAAATGTACCGCAAAAACTTCGGCGAAAACCCGCACCCCTTCACCGGCGTCGACTACGTCTCGTACTACAAGGATGTGATCGAGAAAGAAGGCTGCGAAGTCCAGCTGATTTTCGCCAACGACCCGCGCGTGGTGTTGGGACATGTACAAGATGTTCTAATGTGTGACATTCACACGCGCGCCTATAACAAG
>CAZCLL010000072.1:0-3330 GCA_964499555.1 uncultured Fastidiosipila sp. | reverse complement strand
TTCTGGTGAACTCCGGGGCAAAAACCGTCCTCAATTTGGAGGACCTGATGACCGAGCCAGTTAACGGCAGCGGCTTCAATCCCACCTACGGCCTTCTGGGCTCCAACAAGTCGTCCGAGGAGCAAGTCAAGCTCTTCCCGCGCGACTGTGACGAGGTCGTCTCGCAAATCGCCGCCCGCCTGAGCGATGCCACCGGCAAGCAAATCGAAGCCATGATCTACGGCGACGGTGCCTTCCGCGATCCGGTTGGCCAAATCTGGGAGCTGGCAGATCCGGTGGTTTCGCCGGCTTTTACCCCCGGTTTAGAGGGCGTCCCCAACGAGGTCAAACTCAAGTATCTGGCGGACAATGACTTTGCCCAGCTCTCCGGCGAGGCGCTCAATTCCGCTGTCGTCAACTACATCCACGACAAGGAAACCAAAGCCACCGGCGTCGGCCAAATGGTCTCCCAAGGCACCACCCCCCGCCGCATCACCGACCTTTTGGGCTCCCTTTCCGACCTCACTTCAGGCTCCGGCGACAAGGGGACGCCCATCGTCTGGATCCAAGGCTACTTCGACGACCTGGCCGACTAATCCCTTCCCCGCACATGCAAAAAGCCGCTGTCTCCCCGCAAGGATTCAGCGGCTTTTTCTATTGGTCAACGCAGCTTATCAGGAAGCGGTCAGGCGGAAATCGTAGTCGCCCGTCGCCTCAACGCGGTATGCTGATTCGGCCAGGAAGCCCTCCAAGAAGGCTTCGCGGCAACGGTAGAAGAGGCTCCTCTCACTTGATACCTTGTTCTCTTTTGTGGCCTCATCTGCAGCCGCTTCCTTGACGTGGAAAGCGTCGTGGTCCTCATGGTCGTCGTCTCCCGCGCAGCCCTTCTGCAGGCTGGACGCCGGGTCCACCGCCAGCAAATCCTCAGCGTAGCGCTCGTGCACTTCCACTTGCTGCGTGAGTTGGAGTCCTTCTCCTTGGGCCAAAGCCGCCGCCCCCAACGCCCGATCACAGGGCATACCGTCGAGCAGGTACAAGTTCAGCTCCCCGAAAAGCGCTTCGCCATCGGCAAATTGCTTGCCTGCTGCAGCCTCGCGCCCGGCCTCGCGCATGGTACCCAACGCATCAGTGGCGTGCGCTTGGGCAAAAGCCAAACGGTTCTCCACAATATCCACCTTGCTGGCTAACCAACCATGGATATTGGCTTGATCAATCAGGGTTTCGAGCGCTTCGGTCGAAACCGGAGGCTGTCTCTGATCGAGATCCTGTAGGACTTCGGCTTGGTCTGCTAAAAGTTTCCGGGTCAAACGATCCTGATACTTGATCTTTTCATACATCATGTAATGGATCGGGCCTAGTGATTCTGCCATTTGTTGTGCTCCTTTGTAGGGAAATAATAGTGGCATTATAGGGCTTTCGGGCGGGCTTGGCCGTGCCAGCGGTCACTGTTTTGGTGAAAGGTTCTCTAGAAAATTTCCTCACAAATTTTCTCACAATATTCAGTTGACAAGCATTATTATATGCCGTATAGTATTGCACAGAGTCAAGTGTTGCTGATTCAGAGAAGCCCACTAGGCCACAAACCCAGATAAAATGAAGGAGGAAAAAGCAATGGCGTTTCCCATAACGGCGGCTTTATTGGACTTTTGCGTGCTGGCCATCGTCGGCAATCACGATGAGTATGGCTACAGTATTACGCAGAAATTCCAGGAAAGCATGAGTATTTCCGAGTCGACGCTCTACCCGGTGCTCCGAAGGCTCCAGCAGGCCGATCTGCTCGAAACCTACGACCAGGAATACCAGGGGCGAAACCGTCGCTATTACCGGATCACCCCGAAGGGGCAAGAACAGCTTGTTTTGTTCCGTGACGATTGGATCGCGCACAAAAACACGATCGACCGTCTGGTTCGCCAGATCCCCAGGGACGAGGGTGGGGGCGGCGGCTTTGGCCAAAACGAAAAGGATACCCACGAAATGAGAGGAGAAAAACCATGACACGTGATGATTTTCTGAATGAACTGTCTTCCCGCCTCAGCCACATCAGCGCCCAGGAGCGGGAGAATGTGTTGAATTATTACCTCGAGTATTTCGAGGAGCGCGGGGTGACGGCGACCGGCCAGGTCCCGCTTGACATGGCGTCCCCGCAGAAGATTGCGGATGAGATTCTGCATGACATCCCCTTCACGCAGCGCGAGGCCGCCGGCAATGCGGGCAGCCAAAACATGGAGTTTATTCCCATGGACCACTTGGAGGAGCTCGACGTCAAACTGAACCTCGGCAGCCTCGAGATTGAGCTGGCGGACATCCCTTCGGTGCAACTCATCCGGCCAAAGACCCCCTCAGGCATCAGCATAGACTACGAGTTGACCTTCCGTGTCGAGGGCACCAAGCTCTTCATCCGCGACAAATTAAAAGATAACTGGTTCTCTAGTAGGCGGCGCATTGAGCTTGATCCTGTAGTCCTGAAAATTCCCAACGGCACAGGGCTTCGCCATGCGCTCATCAACCTTAAAATGGGCAGCACCAAAATCTACGGCTTAACGGTCGATCGCCTCGAACTAAAGAACAAGATGGGCTCCATTGTCTTGCGCGATTCTGTGGCTGGCTACCTCGATGCGGACCTGGACATGGGCTCCATCAAGGTCGAGAATTCTGTGATCCACGGTTCTGCGATCAAGGTTTCCATGGGTGATCTGCGTGGGAAAGCGCGCCTTCTGGGCTACCACAAGCTTGTATGCTCTATGGGCTCCATTAAGCTCTCCTTGGATCAGGCGCGCGCTGCGACGTCGCTCCAATCCCAAGTGAGCATGGGTAGTTTCCGGGTAAATGGCGAAAAATCTTTCGGTATGGGCACCGGCAAACAAGGCGCCGGCCACACGGATGCTGGGTTTGGCACCGCTGGTGCGGCTGGTGCTGCTGGTGCGACGTACGGTACGGCGAGTGCGGGGGCTGGTTCGCCTTCTGGTTCTGAGGCCGGTTTCGGCGCGGGCAGACAAGGGGAAACGGGTCCGGGGGCTGGTTTTGCTTCAAACGGTGGTCCACAAAATGCTCCTATTGAGACTACACTCGACATGCGTGTGAGCATGGGAAGCATCAGCTTGGACTTCAAACGCTAGGTTCCCTCTGTAAACCTAGTTGCCTCTCCCCTCTTTTGAAAAACCAATCCATTTGTGCGTGAAAGAGAGCTTTTCCGGCTCTCTTTTCTTTATGTCTTGGGCCACCATCAAGGGGATTCTAGGAACTTCCTTTGTCGGTTTTTCTTGGAATTTCTTGGGTTTTAGGGGCTTCCCTTTCACTTTTTTTCCTTTACGCTTAGAGGTACACATTTGCTTGTCGTATGCGTTATGCGAC
>CAZCLL010000071.1:0-12763 GCA_964499555.1 uncultured Fastidiosipila sp. | reverse complement strand
GAGCAGCGGACTGAAAATCCGCGTGTCGTTGGTTCGATTCCGACTCTGGGCACCACAATAAAGAACGTGATCACGGCCCCCAACCCGTAGGCGTTCTTTTTTGTTTCCTAGAATTCCCTGAAATCTATGAGGCTTTCTTGATTTCCCTAGTTTTTACTGAAGTCCATGAGATTTCCTAGAATTTCCTGAAGTCCCATGGAAGCCCCTTGAAGTCCCATGGAAGTCACACGGAAGCCCCAAGGGAAACTTAGCCTTGACAATCCGTTTCTCTATGGTAAGATTTTTCTTGCTCATTGTTCCTGGGAACGGCAAGCATGAACCTTACACAAGAATAAAATCCATGGGGAGTTAGCTCAGCTGGTCAGAGCACCTGCCTTACAAGCAGGGGGTCGTGGGTTCGAACCCCTCACTCCCCACCATTTTGCCACAGAGTATGTATTCTGTGGCTTTTTTATGCTCAGTGTAAATGTTCACTTGGCTTTGCAGCTGGATTCATAGAGGCGTGCATAGAGGCGCGCATAGACGCGCACATAGAGGCGTACATAGAAGTAGCATAACAAACGTATTCCTCCAAAAGATTGAGCAGAAGGGCACAAATCTTGATTAGCTACTTAGGGCGAAACCTTTTATGATTGAGGTGAACTTGTCATGGAGGGTTACCTGATGCTGAGCCAATCGAATCGAAATCCACAGAACCTAAGCCACCAGAATCCAGAACGGTCCAAGCCTTGTGAACTTTGGGATCAATGGCTTTTTGCTAAACATATTCTGGCAGAGCATGAGGATCCCTACTCAGTAGTCCTTCCTGAAGAGGAGGCGTTTCAGCAAGTGACCATCCCTCATGATTGGTTGATTTGGGATACGCACAACTTGTACCAGAATAGTGTGGGCTTTTATAAAAGGAAGCTTACAATTGAGGACGCACAAGCAAAGCAACATTTCCTCTATTTCGAAGGCGTGTATCAGGACGCCACAATCTACTTGAATGGTCAGGCGATCCAGGAATGGAAGTATGGATATAGTAGTTTTTGGGTGGCGCTAGATCCCTATTTGCATGAAGGGGAAAATGAGCTGCTGGTGCGCGTGGTTTTTCAAGCACCGAACTCCCGTTGGTACAGTGGGGCAGGAATTTATCGGCCGGTTTGGCTCGTTACGAAAGCGAAAACTCACATCAAGCCGTGGAGCCTTTATGTGCATAACAAGGTCGACCTGGATTCCATTATCTACGCTGAGGGGCCAACAGCAACGGCAGATATCACTTCGGAAATCGAACTTGAAATCCATCACACTGAAGCCGGGAACTCCCCTGAAGCAATCCATCTCCTCATCGAGTGGTTCGAAGAGGGGAAATTGGTCAGCCGTCAGGAAGTGAGTTCGCTACCTGCTGGCAATACTGAGAAAATCACCGAAACAACCCAACTTCAAAATGCACGCCTCTGGTCAACGGAGGATCCTTTCCTTTATACCTTGAAAGTCACCCTGCAGAAAACCCAAGACGCACAGACCACAGAAGACGCACAGACCACAGAAGACGCACAGAAAACCCAAGACGTGCAGGACACAGAAGACGCACAAACCACAGAAATCCTCGACCAAGATAGTCAGCGCATTGGTTTTCGCAAGATCACGCTGGATTCGGACAGGGGCCTGCAGATTAATGGGAAACATATGGTTTTGTATGGGGTTTGTGAGCATCATGATTTGGGGGCTTTGGGGGCTGCTTATGAGCCGGGGGCGATGCGGCGGAGGCTCCTGCGCCTGCGAGCAATGGGCGTGAATGCCATTCGCACGGCGCATAATATGCCCGCTGAGGATCTGCTTCAGCAGTGTGATGCGCTGGGGATCTTGGTTGTGGATGAGGCCTTTGATATGTGGCGCACGCCGAAGACCACCTACGACTATGCGCGCTTCTTTCCGACTTGGTATCCGAAGGATGTGGCCTCGTGGGTCTTGCGGGATCGGAATCACGCCTCGGTCATCCTTTGGTCGATCGGCAATGAAATTTACGACACGCATGCCGGGGAGGAGGGGGCCCAGACCCTCCGCCAGCTCCTCGACGAAGTCCAGAAGCACGATCCCAAGCAAAATGCCTATCCCACGATTGGCAGTAATTATTTGGCTTGGGAGCCTACGCAGCGGGCCGTTGATCCGCTCAAGATCGTGGGCTATAACTATACCGAGCGGCTCTACGAAGCCCACCATCAGCAGTATCCGGATTGGTGCATCTATGGAGCCGAGACCTCCTCGATCGTCCAGAGCCGCGGCATCTACCATTTCCCCTACGCCGAACAAGTCCTGGCGGATGACGATATGCAGTGCTCGTCTTTGGGCAATAGCGTCACGTCGTGGGGGGCGAAGAGCATCGAGGACCTCCTCGTACAGGATAGCCTGAACCCCTTCTCGCTCGGCCAGTTTCTCTGGTCCGGCCACGATTATCTCGGGGAGCCCACCCCTTACCATACGAAGAATGCCTACTTTGGGCAGCTCGATACCGCCGGCTTCCCGAAGGATGCCTACTTCCACTTTCAAGCCGCTTGGACCGATCCGGCCAAAGCCGCCGTCCTCCACCTTTTCCCTCATTGGGATTGGAATCCCGGTCAGCTGGTGGATGTCGTTGCGGTGTCCAATGCTTTCGCATTAGAACTCTTCGTCAATGACGTTTCTTGGGGTGTGCAAGAGCTGAACCATGCCAAAGGCCAAGTTCAAGCCCGCTGGCAAGTCCCTTATGAGGAAGGGAAAGTGGCCTGTGCGGCTTTGGCCGAAAATGGCGAGGTGCTGAACGTTGTGGAGCGCCGCTCGTTTGGGGATGCAAGGGCGCTGTCGCTGGAAGCCCAGCGCGAGGGAGATCTCTTCTTTGTGGAAATCGGGGCGGTCGACCAGGCGGGCGTGGCGGTGGCGAATGCCAACAACCGCGTGCGCGTGCGAGTGAGCGGGGCGGGGGAACTCCTCGGGATGGACAATGGGGACAGCACGGATTTTGCGCCCTATCGGACGGACTCGAGGTGCCTGTTTTCGGGGAAGGTCTTGGCGATTGTGCAGGCGACTGGGGCCGGAAGGCTTGCGGTGACTGTGGAGTCGGAAGGGCTTCAAGGGCAGACTATGACTTGGGATGTGGCGGAGCAAGCGCACTTTCACTACACCTTGCCCAAGGTGCACGCGGAAGACCTGAAGGCGCAGCCGATCTGGGCGAGGAAGCTTGAGCTCAGGTGTGAGCAGGCTTTGCGCTTGGGGCCGGGGGCGGACGAGGCGCATGTTGAGGCGAAGGTGTTGCCGGCGGGGAGTGCGGTGCGAATCGCGTGGCAAGTGACGAATTTGCGGGGCGTTCCTTCGAACTTGGTCGAGATTCTTGCGGAAGGCGAGAAGCATTTGCACTTCCGCGCCAAAGGCGACGGGCTCGGGATGCTGCGCTTGGATCCTTATACTTTTGTTTCCGGCTCGCTGTACTCGGCGAAGTTTGGCGAGATTGGCAATGGCAATGAGCGCGGGGCGAGCACGGAGCGTGGGGCGAAGTCTTGGATCGCCTGGGAAATGCTGGATTTCGGCTGGTATGGGAGCAGGCAGGTGCGGATTCCGGTCTTTTCGTTCAGTGAGGCTACGCGCTTTAGGCTGTGGCGAGGGCTTCCGTACGAGGAGGGGAGCCAGGTGCTTTACGATGTCATCCAGCACAAGGAGCGCCTGTGGAATACCTATCAAGACTACGATTTCACCTTGCGCGAGAAGCTCCGTCAAGGCGACATCTTCGCGATTGAGACGGAGGACAAGACGCACATCAAGGGTTTCACGTTTGCGTCCCCTGCCTTCGAGCGCATCTTCGCCTCGGAAGCGACGGCGATTTACGGCGACAGCTACACCCGGCAGGGCCAGCAGATTGCCCGGATCGGGAACAATGTCACGCTCACGTTCGAGGGGCTTTCTTTAGGTGACCGGTCGGTGTCGCAAATTGAACTTACCGGGCAGACGCCACTTCCGCAGAATTCCATTCATCTCCTCGTGAGTGATTCTTCTGGCCAAAGCCGCACCCTCCTAGAATTCCCCCAAAGCGACTCGTTAACGAGCGTTCGCTTCTCGCTGGAGAAGCTGTCTGGGGAAGTGAGCCTCAGTTTTCTTTTCCTGCCTGGGTCGGATTTTACCTTCGATTCTTTCCGATTCCTTAGTGAAGTGTGCAAGAATAGCGAAGTTCACAATTTTTGCATGGATGATGACAAAATCTAGTTAGACTTGTCCCTACTGCCCAAATATTATGTAAGAGGAGGGTATATCTATGGAGAATATGCAAAGCAAGCGTCGTACGAAGAGAATGGATCGTCTGAAGGCAAGTTACTTGAGACGATACTGGGTTCTCTATGCCATGTTGGCACTTCCCATCGTGTACTTCTTTATTTTTAAGTATATTCCTTTCACCTATATTCAGATCGCATTTAAGGATTTTCGGATTGGCCAGAGCCCCTGGGAGATGCCTTGGACCTCCAATAACGGCATGCGCTACTTCATTCAAATCTTTAATAATCGGGATTTCCTCTATGCGCTGCGGAATACCTTGATGCTGAATGGCTTAGATCTTTTGATCGGCTTCCCGGCTCCAATTATCTTGGCGATCATGTTAAACGAAGTCCGAAACAAGACGATGAAGCGCTTTACGCAGACGGTAGCCTACATGCCGCATTTCTTGTCCTGGATTATTATTTCGGGCTTGGCCTTGCAAGTTTTGGCTCCCTCGACGGGTCTTGTGAACATTGTGGTGAACCGCTTAGGTTTCGACAGCATTCGCTTCCTTGACAAGCCGGAGAACTGGGTCATTACCTATGTCTTGCTAGGTGTCTGGCAGAGTGTAGGCTGGAACACGATTATCTATCTGGCGGCGATCACCGGGCTTAATCCAGAGCTTTATGAAGCGGCGGAAGTGGACGGCGCGAGCCGGTTCCGCAAGATCTGGCACATCACGCTGCCGGGGATTCGGCCGACCATTATTGTGCTCTTAATCTTGAGCTTGGGACGCATGTTGGGTATTGAGTTCGATCGGCCGTATGCCTTGAGCAATAATCTGGTCAAAGGGGTTTCTAATGTCATATCCACATTTGTCTACACCAATGGTATTCGAGGCTTGCAATTCTCGATGAGTACAGCGGTCGGTTTATTCCAATCGGTTATTAATGTCCTTTTCTTAGTCACGACGAATTTCGTTGCGAAGAGAATGGGCGAACGCGGAATCTGGTAAGGGGGGGATACGTATGGCGAAAATTATTACGAAAAAAGATCGCGTGATTGATCTGGTCATTTACTTCTTCTGTATCCTGATCATCATTGTCTGTCTCTTTCCGATGCTGCATGTGTTTGCGAGATCACTTAGCTCGGCGGATGCCCTGATTAAGCGGGAAGTGACCTTGCTCCCGGTGGGCTTGAATTTCGAAGCGTATCAAACGGTTTTCGGCGATGCGGTCTATGTCCGCTCCTTGATTTGGACAGCGATCCTGACGGTGATTAGTACTGTGGCTTCTCTGACGATGACCATTCTGTGTGCCTATCCTTTGATCTTCAAATCGCTCAAAGGTCGAAGCCTCATCAATACCTTCATCATCATTACGATGTATTTCAATGCGGGCACTATTCCGAATTACTTGCTGATGAAGGATTTGAATCTTTTGGGGAATCCTTTAGTTCTGATTATTCCGGGTGTACTTTCGGTCTTCAATATGATTATCATGCGAAGCTTCTTCTACTCAATCCCGGATAGCTTGCGGGAATCCGCCGAAATTGATGGCGCCGGCTTTGGCCGAATCCTGACACAGATCTACCTGCCGCTGTCGAAGCCGGTCCTGGCGACCCTCACCCTCTTCTATGCGGTGGGCCGCTGGAATGGCTTCTCGGACGCCCTGATGTTCATGAATGATCGGAAGTACTTCCCGATCCAGCTCTTGCTCTATAACATCCTGAACAATATCACCTCGGTTGAAGTTGCGACCAAAGAAGGGTTCTCTACTCCAGGCTTATCGGAGACCCTGAAATCTGCTTCCATCATGATCGCAACCATTCCCATTCTACTGGTCTACCCGTGGATGCAAAAATACTTCATTTCTGGCGTCACCTTAGGAGCCATCAAGGAGTAACGGGTCTTTACGTATTGGATAAACGCTTACCAAAACTCTTGCGCGAGAAGGGTTTAGGAAATCATCGGCAAACGGTGGCTCGCGAGCATCGTTTAGAACCATAATCTCAGGAGGAATGTATGAAAAAGATTATTTCCCTACTGCTGTCTTTTGGCTTGCTTCTAGGTGTCGTTGCTTGTGCAAGCACGGAAACCACACCTGCCAGCCAAGCTCCGGCTCAGACGACGACCGAACAAGGCAGTAACGAGACCACCGCAGGGGGAACAGATGAGACCCCGGCGCCCAGCACCGGTGATGGCTTGACGATCGAAGGGGAGATCGAAAATGGCCGTTTCCTTGAAACAAGAAGCATTACCGTAGAAATCTACGATCGCGGCAACGATGGCGGTTCCACACCGGAAGATAACGTGTGGACGGATTTCATCAAAGAAGGCATGCTCAGAGATCACAATGTGGAAGTGACATTTATCCCGGTCCCACGTTGGACGGAAGTCGAACAGCTGAATAACCTCTTGGCGGCGGGCCAAGCACCAGACGTGAGTCTTACCTACGACTATCCCACGATCTTGACCTATGCCAATATGGGCGGCGTTACGGATTTGGGCGAGTATGTGGAGACCTATAAAGATGCGCTGCCCAATCTCTGGGGCTGGTTGGGCGAGACGAACATTTATTGGGATCGTAACCCCGAAGATGGCACGCTCTGGGCGATTGAAGCCAAATTGGCGAACAATACCCGTATCAACACCTTCGTCAGACAAGATTGGCTGGAGACGCTGAATCTGGATAAGCCAACCACTACACAAGAATTTGAAGACATGCTGATCGCCTTTCGTGACAATGCGGAATTGCTGTTAGGCGCCGATGCTAGCCAAATGGTGCCTTTCTCGGTGAGCTATGACGTAGGCTGGCGTTCGGACCACCTGATCTCGTCTTTTATTCCGGAAGATATTTCGGAGAGAGACTACTGGCTCCATGGCTTTGATGACCGTAAGTTCCTCCAACCTGGCATCAAAGACGGCATTCAATTGCTGAATAAATGGTACAACATGGATCTCCTGTGGGATGATTTCGCACTCTATGGCCCGGGTGACACCACGGAAGACAATATGATGAAAGCTGGCTACGTCGGTTCCTTCATGCACAACTGGGACTATCCTTACCGCAATGGCGAGGACAGCATCAATGCCAGCTTGCAGCGCCTAGTTGGCGAGAATGCAAACTATGTGACGATCGAGCCCTTTGAGAATGCGGCGGGTGTTCACCGCAAGTTCCTACCGGGACCAGTTGACCGCAAAGTGTTCTTCCCATCCACGAATGATGAAGTCTTGGCCTCCTTGCTGTACTTAGACTGGATTTCCACGGTAGAGAATCGCATGTATTTGCAGATTGGCGTCGAAGGAACAAACCATATCCTCCATGACAATGGCGCGGTTGAGTCCTTAGCGGCGACTGGCGACTGGATCATGAACTCGCCACTAAACATTGACTACACGATCACCATCAATGGCTTGAACCTGAACGATCCGGAGAGAACGGCCAACTCGATCGCTTTCTCCTATCCGGGTGTCGATCCTGAGATCATTACGACCGCCTTTGAAATGTCGACGCATGAAGGTAGAATCAGCAGGAACGTAAATGTTGGTGAAATTACCTCCGAAGCGGGTATGGGCCCTGCGCTTTCAGAGAAGCGTGATGTGGTACTGAACCAGGCACTGGTTGCGTCGGAAGCAGACTTTGACAGCGTGTTTGATGCCGGGATGCAAGATTACCTGAACTCCGGCGGACAAGCGATTATTGAGGAGAGAACGGCGAAGTGGGAGGCGATGTACGGCTCTGCCACCGAAATGCCATAAGGATTCTCCGCACGAGAACCGGGGGCTGCCTACGGGTAGCCCCTTTTTATGACTCGTAGGAAAGGAATGGACGATGTATAAGGCACTGTGGCTTGACTACGCCAAATCAAAAAGTAGACAGAAGATTGGCCGGATCTATTGTTTGGAAAATGGCCCCCTCATCCAACATGCCATCCAGGAGCTAGAAGAGGCCTTCTTCACAGGGGTCTCTGGAGCCCCAGACCTCTATCTCTTGCTCGACTCTTCCGGAGAGGATGAGGCCTACGAGATCCATGGCAAAGGTAAGGTATGGGAACTCATTTCCGCTTCGGAAAGCGGCTTGCTTTATGCGGTGCACGGGCTGATTCGCCTGGCGAGATGTGGGAAGCTGTCCGAAGACTTTCTGTATAAAGACAGCCCTTCGATTCCCCTTCGCATGATTGACCACTGGGACAATCTGGATGGCAGTATTGAACGGGGCTATTCGGGTCGCTCGTTTTTCTTCCGCGAACAAGAAATTATCGTGAATGAGCGAACGGAACACTACGCCCGTCTGCTCTCGTCGATCGGGATCAATAGCGTGTGTTTTAACAATGTGAATGTGGCGGGGCAAGCGACTGCGCTTATTACGGATCGCTATTATGCAGACCTGAATCGTTTGTTCGCTGTTTTCCAATCCTATGGGATCAAGCCTTTTCTCAGCCTGAATTATGCCTCACCGATAGAGCTCGGAGGTTTGACCACGGCCGATCCCTTAGCGCCGGAAGTCATCGACTGGTGGGAGGGGAGATTTGACGAGGTCTTTACGCATTTGCCGCAATTGGGTGGTTTCGTTGTCAAAGCCGACTCGGAAGGACGGCCGGGCCCCTTTACCTATGGGCGCAATCAGGCGGAGGGAGCGAATCTTTTAGGGCGCCTCTTGCAGAAGCATGATGCGTTCTTGATCTGGCGGGCCTTTGTCTACAATTGCCAGCAAGATTGGCGCGATAAGGACACGGATCGAGCGCGAGCGGCCTTTGATTATTTCTCGCCTTTGGACGGCCAATTTGCTGAGAATGTGTTCTTACAGATTAAAAACGGACCGATGGACTTCCAAGTCCGTGAACCCGTTTCGCCTTTGTTCTTTGCGATGGACCAGACGAATCTGATCCTAGAATTTCAGATTGCGCAAGAGTATACCGGTCATCAGATTGACCTCTGCTATTTACTGCCGATGTGGAAGGAGATTCTCTCTTTTACTGCCGGTGGCCGAAGTTTGCAGAGTCGCATTACCCAGCCTCGCGCTGGGATCGCAGCCGTGGCTAATACTGGGGATGATGAGAATTGGTGCGGGAATGATTTGGCGTCGGCGAATTTTTATGGCTTTGGCCGTCTGGCCTGGAATCCGGATTTGGGTGCCGAAGCGATCTTGCGCGAATGGCTCTTATTGATGTTCCCGGAGGCGGAAGCTCTAGTGCCTGTGATGATGGCCTCCTGGGACGTCATGGAGAAGTATACCGCACCCTTAGGGATTGGCTGGATGGTCCAGCCTCACCTTCATTACGGGCCTTCTGTGGATGGCTACGAATATTCGAAGTGGGGAACCTATCACCGGGCGGACCATGAAGGAATTGGCATTGACCGAACCCTTGCAGGCACGGGTTATGCCTCGCTCTATCCGGCCCCTGTTGCTGGGATCTATGAGGATCTTTCGACTTGTCCAGATGAATTCTTGCTCTTTTTTCACCACGTCCCTTACACGCATTTGTTAAAATCGGGTAAGACAGTGATTCAACATATTTATGACTCCCATTTCGAGGGCGCCATGATGGTTGAACAGTTCTTGCAAGTGTGGGAAACGCTGAAACCCGTCCTAGCAGAGGATGTCTACTTACGCGGTAAGGAACGTTTTGAGAGGCAAGTCAAGAATGCCCGGGAGTGGAGAGATCAGGTGAACACGTATTTCTTCCGGAAATCCGGTATCGAAGATGAGAAGCAAAGGATGATCTATCGCTGATATGTCTCTTTTTCATCACTTTTTGCACCGCAGACAAGGGGGAGTCCTGACGTGATTGCAAACCTTCAAGGGGTCAAAGAGACCGTAGATTATGAGGATAAGGCCTTAGTTCGTCTCTACCACAATGTTGAGAAAGAGGGCTATCCGCTCCACTGGCATCCGGCGATTGAGATTATTGCGCCTTTGGCCGGAGACTATGAACTGAATATCCAAAATCATCTGATTCACCTTTCGCCGGGAGAAATTCTCTGGATTGCTCCCGGTGTGCTTCATATTATTAATGAACCGAAGACAGAGGGGAGACGGCTCATCATTTTGATGAACCCGACCATTATTCAACAGTTTGAGGATTTGGCGACTATTCAGCCTTTTCTCACACCGTTTAAGAAGATTACGGCGGAAGAGTTTCCGTCGACCCACATGGATCTGTTGGATATTTTGCGGAATACCTTGAGTATTGAACTCACGAATAATCCGCTGAAAAATGTGGAAATTTATGCGGAACTGATTCGCTTCATGACGGTTCTGGGCAACAAGGAATTGGAGCGCTTTGCCAGTGACTTGTCTGCACAGATGACGGTGGAAGAATCGTCGGCCTCACAAGTGAACTACACGCTCATTTACGAAGCTTGTCAATATATTCGCGCCAATTCTCGCAAGAATCTGACGCTCGATCACTTATCGGAGAAATCCGGTTTCAGTAAGTTTTATTTCTCGCGCTTGTTCAAGGAGATTACCGGGATGTCTTTTATCGATTATTTGAAGACCTGCCGGATTAATGATGTGGAACAACTGCTCTCAGACCATGACATCTCGATTACGGATGTTGCGATTACTGCCGGCTTCAATTCGTTGGCAACGTTTAACCGTGTCTTCAAATCTATGAAGAACATTACCCCGCAAGAGTTTCGTAAACTCCATACCATAAGTTACTCGGGGGAGATTGGTTGAGGTATGTATGCTTAGACTCGCTGAGATTTTCACCCATGGCGCAATCCTGCAACGCGGGAAACCCATCCGCTTTCGTGGCGAAGCGTCAGAACATGCGGCGCTCACACTTCAGCTCCACGGTGTAGGGGCTCCTGATGCGGCAATTTCTTTAGGTGCTTCTGCCGACGATGCGGGACAGTGGCAAGCCGAATGCCCGGCTCAAGAGGCCGGGGGACCTTATACCTTGGTTCTCACGTCTGGCCCGGAAATGCTTGTAGTAGAGGACCTTTTCTTCGGCGATGTTTTCCTCTTGGCCGGACAATCGAATATGCATTTACCCTTGTCTCGTACCTTGGATGCGATGCCGAAG
Source organism: uncultured Fastidiosipila sp. (assembly GCA_964499555.1). Classification (GTDB taxonomy): domain Bacteria; phylum Bacillota; class Clostridia; order Saccharofermentanales; family Fastidiosipilaceae; genus JAAYZH01. The sequence continues at coordinate 1,528 of CAZCLL010000071.1, read as the reverse complement.
GAATATCAAGGCTCGGATTTTGCCGGGATTCGCGAATGGACAGCAGAGCAAGGCTGGCAGAAGGTTTCATCGGAGACCAGTGCGCTGGGACTTTCGACGGCCCTCGAATATCGCAAGAAGCATGATGTCCCCGTGGGTTTACTTCATGTGGCCAAAGGCGGCACGCCGATTGAATCCTGGTTACCCTTAGATGATCTCAGGGATCAGCCGGAGGTTCTGGCGACGTATGAAGCGTTCAAGGATCCAGAGGTGCAAAAGTCGTTTGACGAACGGTACGAACGAGAAATCGCCGCTTGGCTATCTGAAGCTGATCAAGGGCCTTCCTCGGCTTGGGAACCCATCATGATGCCACAGATGTTTTTCGAGACTCGTTTTGAGAAGTGGCAAGGCAGTCTTTGGCTCCGTTTTTCGTTTGATCTGAATGCGGACGACCTAGCGAAGTTCCGTGAAGATGATAATGTTCGGCTGGATCTGGGGGCGTTTAAAGATCACGACAAGGTCTGGCTTAATGGCCACTTGGTTGGCGAGACGACTTATCAGTATCCGCCAAGGAAATATCCCATTTCAGCGGAGCTCCTACAGCTTGGACAAAACGACGTGCTGATTCGCTTGTTCGTTTTTCAAGATACGGGCGGCGCGGTTCCGGGCAAATTCTATGGTCTTCTTTCGAAGCGCCATATTTTGGGTTTTCCTTACGTCTGGGAGGTCGCCGAAGGAAAGCAGATGCCGGAGGCTCCACGAAATCGCTTCTGGGATCGTTTGGCAAGCGCCAATTACACGGAGGGGATTTTACCCCTACAAGGCCTGGGTCTTCGGGCTGTCCTCTGGTATCAAGGCGAATCGAATGCCGGACAAGAGAGCTACCTTTACCTCTTCCCCCGCCTGATTTTTCGTTATCGAGCGGTTTTCGGTCAGGACATGCTGTTTGTTTTTGTCCAACTGCCCAACTTCCAAGATCCTGCCCGAAATGTTCCTGAGTTTAGCTGGGCGATGATGCGAGAGCAACAACGCAGAGCGTCTGCCCTCACCTGTACGGCGATGGTTGTTTCGGTGGACATCGGTGAAGCCAATGATCTTCATCCGCAAGATAAGTGGACCTTAGGGAAAAGAATCGCCCTAGCCTTGGAAGGAATCCAGAGTCCTCGTGTCCTAAAAGCGAATAACCGGGTGAAAGCTGGCATCATCATAAAGGTGGACCAAGAAGGTTTACGAGGAAGCAATATGGCTTCCGCCTTCGAAGTGCGGCGCCATGGCGAGTGGCTAGAAGACTTTATTTCTGACGTGTATATCCTTGGTAACGGCATCTACCTTCTTACCAAAGAGGAGGGATCTTTTGAGGAGGTCCGCTATCTCTACCGCAATAATCCGGCCCCGATTTGGATTCGTAATCCGGAAGGCTTACCGCTCACGCCATTTATCTTGACAACTCAGCAATAAACAAGTGAACTTTCGCAAAATTGGCGGAGTATTTTCTACCCTTCTCTCGTAGTATGAAGACAACGTAGGGTCTGCTGAACGGTTGACAAAG
>CAZCLL010000070.1:12735-12978 GCA_964499555.1 uncultured Fastidiosipila sp. | reverse complement strand
AATTTATAAGATTTTACAGGGTTTTGTATATGTGAATTCGGGGCGGGAGTTTAGGCTGAAAAGGAATCGCAATAATCTTGTCATCCACCTCATCACTGTCCATCATGCGAATCACGCCAATCGGATAACACTGCACCATCACCATCGGATCCAAGGTCTCCGAGCACAGCACCAAAACATCCAGAGGATCCTTATCATCCGCCAAAGTCCTCGGAATAAACCCATAATTGGCCGGATAGTGCG
>CAZCLL010000070.1:0-12670 GCA_964499555.1 uncultured Fastidiosipila sp. | reverse complement strand
CTTCTTCTTGCTCCCTCGCGGAATCTCAATCACCGCCGTGAAGCTCTCCGGAGTCACCATCGCCGGATCCAAATCATGCCATATATTCATACCTTATCCTCCTTGTCCCTTCATCATAGCAATCTTTCCCGCAGCAAGCCTTTTTTCGTTCTACACATAGCAGAGAAGGGCACCGTTTCGCTTCTTTTCTCGGCCAAAGCCGCCTATAATGAGTGTAGTAGCAAATGTTTGTGAGGAGGTGTTCTCATGAAACGATCTCTCATCGCAATCCTCTGTGCCGTAGCCCTTACGGCCTGCCAGTTTTCCTCGGCTTCGTCCACCGGCGAAGCCGAGACAAGCTCACAACCCGTGCCTTTCACCAGCAGTGAAAGCCCATCACAATCACAATCACAATCACAATCACAATCACAATCAACTTCAGCAACCACGTCGGCAACCGTCACCACGCCTCCACCAATTTCCACCACGACGACCGTACTTCCGACAACAACAGCAGCAACAACAACAACAACAACAACAACAACACCAACAACCACACCACCGACAGCAACAACAACCACCACAACAAGCACCCAAGTGCCCATCCATGATTATTCGCAGTATGCCAATAGCGATTTAAGTTGGTGGTACCGGATTCCGGCACCTTTGGGTCAGGACATCCAAGCCACCATTGACTCGCCAATACGGACAATGCTTGCGGAACACCATGCCCTATGGCAAGTGGAAACCAATCAAAAAATCGTCTACCTCACATTTGATGAGGGCTATGAATACGGTGAAAACACCAGCGCAATCCTGGATATTGCACTCGAAAAGAACGTACAATTTACCTTCTTCATCACCGGCACTTATCTGTCCAATCGACCGGATCTAGTCCTGCGCATGGTAAATGAAGGGCATGTTGTCGCCAACCATTCGTCAAGTCATTTGCGGCCGCCGGCAGCTTTGGCTGAATCAAACGAGACTTTCATCAAGGATGTTACTCTACTGGCTGATCAATTCCAGACGCTTACAGGGCAAGAAATTGCTCCACTCTTCCGACCACCGGAGGGTGGCTACTCCGAACGCTCTCTGGCGATCACGGATGATCTCGGGTACCAGACGGTTTTCTGGAGTTTTGCGTACAGGGATTGGCTGACGGATGCACAGCCTGAGCCGGGGGCGGCTTTGGCCAAGATAATGGACGAACTACACCCCGGAAGTATACTGCTGCTCCACGCAGTCTCAGAGACCAACGTGATCATTCTGGCGAAGTTGCTTGACCAGATTCAAGCAAGGGGCTACACCTTAGGGCTCCTCGGGGCTTAGCGTTTCTGCCAGGTTTTGCGAAGGGGCATGAGTGCTTGATACACCAGCGTGGCCACAATCACTGCGATGATGGCATTCACGGTTGAGGTGCCTGCTGCGAATTTGGCCAAAACCGCCGCCGGATCTGCCGGCAAGCCCAGTAAGTAGCGCTGGTAGAAGTAGCCAACGATCGGATCGGCGATCACATTAAAAAGCATACCTGCAGCAGAACCTAAAATGCTCCATTTCGCTGCTTTTTTCCGGTCCTGAATGGCATAAAGTCCCCCCACTCGATGCGCAACAGTTCCTGTGATTAGGCCAATGCCCATCTTCAGCAAAAATGTCGTCGGCGCATAAATCTGATAGCCGGAAGTCAAGTCGGCGATCGTCATACCAATCGAACCAGCAAGCGCACCGGAGATCGGCCCTAGAAGCAAGGCAGCCACAACAAGGAAGACATTCCCCATATGAAAAGCCGTCTTCCCTCCCGGCAGCGGCACATCAATACGCAGGAACTGGAAACCAACATAACAAAGCGCCGCAAACACCCCGATCATAGCAAGGCGCATAGTGCCTGTCGGAAATGCTTGATTGCTCTGTTTGTCGGGTGTCGAAGTATTCTTTTTCATCGGTTCATCCCCCTCTTTTCGTGTTGTCTGGTTGTACACTATTTCCCCGGGGATTGCAAGTAAGGCGGACCTCTGCGCTCTCTCGCGGCTCTCTCGGCCAAAGCCGCCGCCCCCACCTCTGCCCCACAATTTTTAGCTCCCCCTTGCCTATGGTTTGCTTATATCGGAGCGCTCCACTACGACGTATTGCTTTTCCCGCCATTTTTTCCTGGGGTGGGAGTTTGCCAGCATAAAAATGCCCGTCGATATTTATTACAACTAGTTACATTGGTCCAAAATCGTCGTTGTGCTACGGAGATGACATTACATGAACTAGCTAGAGACTGGGATCACACCATTGTTGAGATCTTTTATGGACTATCATGAAGCATTCATGGACTATCGTGAACATGGTAGTGCCCAATTGTGCTTATAATAACTTTCCTATGCGAGATTCCACAGCACAACGACAAAATCGGTCCAAGATACTATGTTATGTTAATGTTCAGAGAGTCAATTTTCCTCGTCTACTACAATTGTGAGTCATAATGTACTTGATTAGTAGATGATGTTCCCGGGAATCAACAATCCAACATCTTATGCTGGTCAGGATCCGCAGGAATCCAAGCCGGCGATGTGATTTCCATTGACCTGAGTGCCGAAGAGTGCCCATTTCTGCAATTTTCCCTAAAACAGACCCTCTATAAGCAATAATGCGAAATGGATAACATATTAAACTCGGATCGGTGCAGATCCTGACCACCATATCTTGTTATCTTTCACCTGAACGCTCCAGCAATTCACGATCAAGGTACTTCACTTTAGTCACTCGCCGTCGGTACTATCTACATCCTGAGAATCAGCCTTCTCGCCAGACGGCTCACTAGTCAAATCATTGGGCTCTTCATCAGAAAGACTAAGACGCTCCGCTAGTCTGGGGAAGGCTTTCAACAGGCGGCTTTGGCCGAAGAAACGATCCTTGTAAAGAGACATTTTCTCATCGTACAAGGTTTCCAGATGCGCTTTCGTCTGTGGAATATCAAGTTCGCCCGCTTCGTCGAAAACGAGGAATTTCTTCGAAGCTTCTGTAAGGTGGTCTTGGCTCTGCTTGACACGGCCAGACAGAGCTAAACTGCCGGCGGCCAAAGGCTGACCCAAGGCATCGGATACGGCACGAATCTGATCACCGATCCGGGCAGCTTCTTTTTCACGCTTCTTGAACTTCGTCAAGGTCGTCACGGTGGCAGCAATATCCGCAAGTAGGACAGCATACAGGATGATCAGGATGATGCGACCCGCAACCGGCGAAAAGAAAGTTGGAATCCGTGCAATCAAAGGATGAATGTGATTATAGAGCAAGAAGCAGAGGATGCCCCAGCCAAGGGATGCTTTGAGGCAGACATAGCCCCCGATATTGAATGGCTGATCGGAGTAATCCCACCAACGTTCATGGAAAATCCGCTCCAAGAGCCAACCGGTTACATACTCGACCAAGGTTGTGACGACAATTGAGCCCAGAATTAAGAGAAACGTATTCTCTCCAATTGGAGAGAGTAAGAGGACTACTGCGCTCGCTCCGAACCCATAGACCGGACAGACCGGCCCGTTCAGGAAACCGCGGTTCACAAACTTCCCTTCTTGCACCGTGACGAAGGCGACCTCCATACACCAGCCAATGAAAGAATAGATCAGAAAGTAAAACAAATATTCGTACATCAATTAACCCCTACGCAATTTGCGAATCCTATAAGCACTTGTCTCTTTAGAAAAGGGAGAACAAAACTGTCCTCCCCATCCATAACTTCTCATGCTAAGCTGGCCCCAACTCAACAGGCCCCAACTCAACTAGACCCAACTCACTTAGCTCGAACGCACCAGCTCAACAGGCCGAACGCCCCAACTCAGCAAGCGCCAAACCAGCCCACCAGCCACCAGTCCTAGCCTTCCAAGATCTGCATGAACTCCTGGCCAGTAATCGTCTCTTTCTCTAGCAGGAAGTCAGCAAGCTCATCCAGTTTCACACGATTCTCACGCAAGATCTCGCGAGCTCGCTCTTGTGCTTGCGCAATCAGATCCTGTACCTCTTCATCAATCAATTTCGCCGTTTCAGCAGAACAGTTCAACTGGCCATCACCACCTAAATATTGGCTGCCACCAGTCTCAAGCGCCATCATACCGAAGCGCTCAGACATTCCGTACTTCGTGATCATTTGACGAGCCAATTTCGTAGCCTTCTCAATATCGTTCGAGGCACCGGTCGTCACTTCATCATCGCCGAAAACCACTTCTTCAGCAGCGCGCCCACCAGCAAGAACCTCTAACTGATTTCTGGCATCACGACGTGACATAAGGGACTTCTCCTCTGCTTCCACTTGCATCGTATAGCCCAAGGCTCCGGACGTACGTGGAACAATCGTAATCTTCTGCACCGGAGCCGAACCCGTCTGTTTCGCTGCGACCAGCGCATGTCCAATTTCGTGATAAGAAACAATCTTCTTCTCTTTATCCGACAAGATAGCATTCTTCTTCTGTTGCCCGGCAATCACGGTCTCAACCGACTCTTCTAGGTCAGCAGTCGTAACCGCTTGGCGACCGAAACGCACAGCACGGAGCGCCGCTTCATTTACAATGTTGGCCATCTCAGCACCGGACGCACCGGCGGTCATGCGAGCGATAAGTTTGTAATCAATCTCGCCTTCCACCTTCACGCCACGCATATGCACCTTCATGATCGAAATACGATCTTGCAAATCCGGAAGCTCAACACGAACCTGACGGTCGAAACGGCCGGGACGCAGAAGTGCCGGGTCCAGAATCTCTGGACGGTTCGTGGCCGCCAGAATAATCACCCCTTTATTGGATCCGAAACCATCCATCTCCGTCAAGAGCTGGTTCAAGGTTTGCTCGCGCTCATCGTTCGAAGACATCTGGCTATCACGTTTCTTACCGATCGTGTCAATTTCGTCAATGAAGACAATACAAGGCGCCTGTTTCGAAGCCTGTTCGAAGAGCTCGCGCACTTTGGCCGCGCCACGTCCTACGAACATTTCAACGAACTCCGAACCGGAAATGGAGAAGAATGGGACACCCGCTTCACCAGCAACCGCTTTCGCCATCAAGGTTTTACCTGTTCCTGGAGGCCCAACAAGGAGGACACCCTTCGGCAACTTCGCACCAATTGACTCATATTTGGATGGATTTTCCAGGAAATCAATAATCTCTTGTAAAGACTCTTTCGCCTCACCCTGACCGGCCACATCCGCAAAGGTCTTCTTGTCCGAATCCGGTTTGTACACTTTTGCCGCATTTTCACCGGAGAAACTCAAGCCCCCAGCACCCATGCGGTTCTGCACCGTCTTGTTCATGATGCGGCCAAAGCCCCAGAACAAGAGTATCGGCAAGCCCCAGGTCAGTAAGATGTTCAAGAAGATGTTCGGCTGCTCAGGGATGACGGAACCGAAGGTCACATCCTTTTCATATAAGAGCGGAACCAAGTCCGGATTGTTAATCAAGCCTGTCTTGAAGTAACCGGTCTTGTCACCATCTTTAGTCAAATAAGTAATTTGTGTGTCGGAAATTTCCACATTCGTGACAATCCCGCCATTCACATCCTCAAGAAATTGGTTATAACCAACTTCTTGTGGCCTAGGTACAAAAAAGCGCGGAATGATCACAAAATTTAAGATAAAGATGACCAAAAGCGCGATACCGTAATACGTAAGCCATTGTCTACGTGTGTTATTATTCTTGTTCTCTGATTCCATTAGAACCCTCCTCATTCGTGCCCAAACATCAATAGCTAGGCATCTACTTCCAGAAGCAATTATACTGACTCAATAGAGAACATTATAAATATATTTAACGAACAAATTAGAAACAAAAGAACAAGGTAGGCACAATTTATTCATAAGTTTGTGGCTAAATGATCAACGCCAAACCCACAACCACACAGACCCACTATGGCCCCAAGCGATAGAGATTCCCGCTATCCGTCACCACGTACAATTCTCGAGCTCCCATCCCCACGTCACGGATCCTCTCCCCCATACCTTCCATCAGCCGTTCTTCACCAACCACCCGCTCCCCAAGAAGCTGCAAGCGACTGATGTGCTGGGAAGCCAAACCACCTATGAACAAGTGATTCTCCCACTCCGGAATCGCATCAGACGTATAGAACGCCATTCCACTTGGCGCCAACACCGGATCCCAATAGTACACCGGCTGCATCATACCCTCCCGCGAAGTCTCCCCCCGATTAATCGCAGCCCCACTGTACTCAAGCCCATAGCTGATCTCGCCCCAGCCATAATTCCCACCGGCCACAAGAAGATTCAACTCATCGCCACCACGAGGGCCCATTTCACCAATCCAGACATCACCCGTCAACGGATGGATCGCGAGCCCTTGCACATTTCGATGTCCATAGGTATAGATTTCATCTAACGCACCAGCCTCGCCCGCAAAAGGCCCGCCAGCCACCGCTTCTCCATCCACGGTGATATGCAAAACTTTGCCGTAGCCATTATCCAAGGTCTGCGCCAGTGCCCTCGTCCCTCGATCCGACCGTTCCCCCGTCGTCACAAAGAGGTTCCCCGCCGCATCAAACGCCAGTCTACTGCCAAAATGCATGCTGTTATTGTAGTAAGGCAAAGCTCGGTAGATGATCGTGAAACCTTCGACCGAGCGTTCGTCTTTGGCCAAAGCCGCCTTCCCCACCGCAGTCACAGAGCCTTCATTCGTCCGTTCAGCCAGTGTGAAATAAAGAAGCCTAGACTCTAGAAAATCGGGTGAAGGAGCCACATCCAAGAGGCCCCCTTGACTTCTGTCATCAACAGCAGGAAAACCCGTAATCGGCTCACTCAAAGTCCCCGTATCCGGTTCAAATAGCCGCAAGGTTCCAGCCTTCTCCGTGATGACAAGCCTACCATCCGGCAAAGCCGTCACCGCCCAAGGCTGCCGAAGATCCGTGCGCAGTAAGTCAATCTGGTAAGGACTGGTCGTCTCCAGTCCCGGAGCCCTCGTTTGTCCATCAAACGCCGCTTGGTACGGCGCATTCGGGGCGCGATTTTCAACAGGCGGCAACGAAGTACCCAGTCCTGTCGCCAGCGAAGGAACATTGGATCCCACAGACGTTTGCCCACTTGTCGGAACCTGGCAAGCGCTGAGCAAAAGGAGAACACCTAGACTCCAAGCGACTCGTCTCACATGCCTTTCCATAGCCGGATCCTCACTTCATCAAACGCTCTCATCCTCCCCGAAGTCAAGATCGCCCACGGAGGCAAAAGAGTCAGGCGTCGGCCGACCCGTCTTCTGTCTCTGCTTCACACACAAAGTCAGAAGGTACTCGATCTGGCCATTCAGTGAGCGGAAATCATCTTCCGCCCACGCTGCCAATTTCTCATATAATGCCTGGGAGAGGCGTAACGGAATTTGCTTTTTCTGCGCCATGGTCTTTTCCTGTGACTATTTTTAGGCCAAAGCCGCCCTTAATACAACGAACCACTATTCACTATCGGCTGGGCCTCTCGGTTCCCACAGAGAACAACTAACAAATTCGAAACCATCGCTGCTTTGCGTTCGTCATCTAGTTCGACAACTTCATTTTCGCTAAGTTTGTTAAGCGCCATTTCCACAATACTCACAGCGCCATCAACAATCATGGCTCTGGCATCAACAATCGCCGAAGCCTGCTGCCGCTGCAGCATGACCGATGCAATTTCCGTTGCGTAGGCCAGATAGGCAATTCTGGCTTCCAGAATCTCCAAACCAGCCCATTCCGTTTTATCTTGAATAGCCTGCCGGATTCTCTCCGCCACCTCTTCGGAAGACCCGCGAAGACTTCCTTCATCTGGCTTCCCATCACCCGTCGTATCAATGTTTGCAGCAACATCATAAGGATAGATCTTTACAATATTGCGAACGGACGCATCAGCCTGAAGGGATAAGTACTCTTTGTAGTTATCTACGTTGAAGGCGGCTTTGGCCGTGTCAACCACCCGCCACATGACCGCCACACCAATCTCGATGGGATTCCCTAACGCATCGTTCACTTTCTGCCTAGCGTTATTCAGCGTCATGACCTTGAGGGAAATCTTCTTATTCGGCATTTCCGTCTGCGCTTGAGCACTATTCGTAATCTCAACGACAGAAGTCTTCTTCCCTTGATTCACATCCGCACTCTGACCAAGCTTCGTCTGTGCTGCCGGATTCACGGCAGTAGCAAACGGGTGAACAAAGAAGAAACCATCTTCCTTCAAGGTCCCAATATACTTCCCAAAGAGTGTGAGAACCAAAGCCTCTTTCGGCCTGAGCACCTTAAGCCCAGCAAAAGGAATCGTACCAAACACGAGCCAAATCACACCTACCACCAGCAGCGGAATTCCCCAGCCACTTTCGCGATTGATTCCTATCCCGCCAAAGACGGTCGCAGCAACAGCAACAAGATAAAGAACAATAAACAAGAACAAATAGGGCATGACCGGACGTGCTTTCAAGACTTTTTCTTCCATAGTGATTCCCCCGCTTTTGATATTTCTATGATATCAAACTGATATCATCTTGACAAGCAAAATCCCCTCACCTTGTAGCCATTTCCGATTGTTATTTTGCTCGATGCGCTTCACAAAACAAGAACTGCCATCCCCTTCAGCATCACTTCACTTCAATCACCAAATCAATGAAAACTGAGGATATCAGCTGAATCATCGAACGGAGACAAGAATTTCCACCGCATTCCCCCCGCAAATGACAAGCGCATATCAGTGGAAGTTTTTCTGGTCATTCATTTTGAGTCTGTAGTATTTCGATATTTTTTTATTTTATAAGGGGGGGGTGGAAATAGCTCCCATATTGACAGTATGGCCTACTCGATATCCGCCGATTCCTGTTTGTTCGGAGAAGCTAGGTTCGCAATTATGCTTTGAAGAGTCCAAGAGCAATATACCACTTCAGATATCGTGTTGATTTTCGATTAAATCCGGAATTTGAGCATCCTAACAGGAAAGTCCACCCTGACCATCATGTTGATTTTCGATTAAATCCGGAATTAGTAGAGCCATACAGCAATGTCAACCTAAACTATCATGTTGATTTTCGATTAAATCCGGAATCTGAGCACCCTGACAGGAAAGTCCACCTCGACTATCATGTTGATTTTCGATTAAATCCGGAATCTGGCCACCCTAACAGGAAAGTCCACCTCGACTATCATGTTGTTTTTCGATTAAATCCGGAATCCGGCAACGATTAACAACACTGAGCAAATAAAAGCCAGACTAAATCGGCAGTCGATCATTGATTTGTCTTGCTGAACAATAGCCAATATCTTACCCTGGTCAGGATCCGCAGTAATCCAAGTTCAATATATTACCGATTGCTTCAATACCAATAAATCACCTCGAAAACAGCCAGATCGGAACGTTTTTGAGCACTATACCCTCGTTTGACCAGTTATTCGACTCTCATCCCCGATCTCCGAGCAGAAATCTGTGCATTCCTGCGGATCCTGACCACCTTAATAAGTTACCCATCCATTTTCCACACTCTACTGCCTGATATTCACTTGAAATGGAAGGATATCGACCCGAACTCGCACCGGACACAAGAATCCCTTCCGCCCCAAACATCAATTTAGTGCAAGGATTACCCTCCATCACATCACTTCAAGCACAGAAAGCACTGGCCGCTGTGGATATCAACCGGAATAACGGACAGCAAGAGATTTTTCAACTACAGCCGACTTCCTGCGTAGCAGGTAGCTCATTACTAACGGCAAGTTTTCGAGAGTGGTAGTCACTCTTGTGTTTTTCCAATGGGTCGGTAGTTACTCTAGTAGTTTATTCAATAAGTAGCGGATGGATCTCTTGTACTGGCTGTACGTTCGACTTGATATCCGCCGACTCATAGTTTATCCAAGACCGTGAGGTGCTTACGTGGAAGATTAGGGGTACCCGCTTATTAAATAATAAGTTACGCTGGTCAGGATCTGTTGCTATCCACACCAAACATATTATCTGACTGCGGATTTTCGAGGAAATGCCCCAGATAGAACGTTTTATTAGCTTGCCTAAGAGCCATCTAGCTAAAACCAAGCATTAGATAACATTATACGCATGGATAACGACGAATCCTGACCACCTTAATAAGTTACCCATCTTCCCCCCCTACATGAAAACCTAAGAATTACAAGAAATCGGGGAATCGACCCGTCAACGAACCTTGTACATGATTCAATCCACCAAAACGCCAAGCCAAACAAGAATCCATATCCACTTTTCAAATGAACGAAATACAGACTAGGTAATCTTTTAATCGGAATCAATTTTTCATCAACCGATTTTATTCACCCCAACCTCCAAAAACGTCTCGCCACCACCAAGAATTTTCCATTGCTGGCACGTAATGAATCGCGACAGCAATCATGCCCACCAACAAGAGCGAGCCGACAGACAAGCAAGCAAGCAAGCAAGCAAGCAAGCAAGTATACTAATGCAAAAACAAAAACAAGATCAAGATCAAGAGCAAGAGCAAGAGCAAGCAAGTCAAGAAAAACCACTGCCCCAACGCAGGGTGCAGTGGCAAAGGGAAAACCTCAAAAGAACAACCTTATAAGGAGAACAAAAACCGCTCATCAAAAACTAAAAAAGCTCACAAAAAACCAAAACCACTCACCAATTCCGCCAAGCAACACCTCAGTCCAAGCCCAGCACAATCTTCTCGGTATCCACGATAGTATCCCAACCATCCGTCTCAATAATGTGGAAGGCAAACTCCAAGTCCGTAATCGTCTCAATACCATTGTCTTCCAAATCCGAACTCATGAACGTCACATCATCAATGACCCTTTTCTGTGAAGTAACTTCCGCTGAAAAAAGCCCCGACACCATAAATCCATTTATTGACAAATCACGTGTTTGAACCGTAATCGACTCATCTGTGAAATTTTCAATATAAAGATTCAAGCCCGGTCCAAAAATCGAATCTTCCGCCATTCCTTTCGAAATAATTCGAATCCCGCCACCCTCATAAAGTAGCTCACCAGAATCATCATAGGCATAGTCATAGGTATCCGCAGCAGACGTCTTGATGATCACCGGTTCGGTATCTACATACGTATCCCAATCATCCGATGTGAAAATATGGAAACTGAACTCGAGATCTGCAATGGTCGTAATGCCAGCTGACTCAAGCTCTGAACTCATAATGGTAATCTCGTCATTCACCTTCTTCCCTGCGCTGACATTAGGAGACATCATCGTCTCGATCATGTACCCATTCACAGAGGAACCACGAGTCTGAAAAGTTAAATCGAGATCGGTATTATTCTCAATCAAGACCTTCAATTCAGGGCCTAGCCAAGCGTCCATGTCAAGACTCTTCAGCGAAATCTTGACCCCTTGCTCGTCAACAAGCACTTGCTCCGAAACGGATACCTCACCGGCTGGAACCGCTGGCGTATCATTCTCTTCAGGGGCAGTGGTGAGGTTTCCCTTCTCCTCAGAAGTCCCATCACTTTCTCCGGCCAAAGCCGCCCCCGACGTGTTAGCCGGTGTTTTCACTTCTTCCCCTTGGCTAGCACATGCCGATGTACTAAGCACAAGTAGCGCGCCTAATGTGGCCAAAACTCTCTTCATGCTACTACCTCTCTTTCTACGTTCAAAAGTTCGTTCCCTCCACTCATGTTGCAAGGATCTTATCAACACTATATAACTTCCCATGTCCAATATTTAGGACAACGATTTTCCATTATGGGTATAAGATCAAGCGTTGCTACTGCATACCATTTCTTGTTTGGCAGCAGACAAGTGAGTAACGAAAGTCTCAAAATAGGACTTCAGCTACAGCAGTTTCGAATTTTGACGAGGCGCACCTCATAATGAAACAAGCACACTGTTTCCAGTATGCTTGTTTCCCCTACATGATTTATCGAAGGATTTACGAGGGATTTCCCCAGAATTGACAATGCCTTCTGTATCTACTTTGGCTATGAAACTCGATTCTCTGTAGTTGCGCCTTTTGCTTTCGTAGAAGTAAATGAGCGCATCTCGAACATAAGATCTCCGAATTTTCGGTAGTGAATAAGCACTTACATTTCCTGCTGAAACGGTCGTGCAAGTAGTCCATTGTCTTTCTAGCAAGAGATCAATCTATGTAGTCTGAATAAATCGCACGCAAGTTCTCCTGAATATGAACAGCAGATTCTTGGTCAATCGCTACATACTCCACTTGATTCGCTAGCGTTGCAGTGTTTGCCAAACCACTAGGTTCAATCTCGACAGAATAATCTCCAAGTGGGAGTTTTGAATACAAGGGGTCTACTCCATTTTAGAGTTCCTTTTCAGAGTTTCTTATCTTTTTTGTCGATTTCCGTTACTTATTCTTATCACATTCCGACTCCCTGCTACACCCCCTCCCAATCAAAATCACAAACAGATTACGAAATAGCACAAATTAACCGGCTTTTTCATGGCACAATGATAGGAGTTTATAAACATCAATTCCCAAGTCGACAGGTCAAACGAGGAGGACATTTCCTATGAGAATCGGTCAATTCACAGACACCTTCCTCCCTGTAGTGGATGGTGTCGGCCGCGTGGTCAGCCGCTATGCTGAAATCATGGGTGAAAGAGTGGAAGCCTGCTATGTCATCACTCCCACCCAGAAACACAACACGCCAGCCTCCCCCACCTACAAGCTCCTTGCATTTCACAGTCTCCCGCTCCCCGGCATGTCGCAGTATCGAATAGGCATGCCTGCCCTAGACCGCAGCTATCGCC
>CAZCLL010000069.1:12718-13155 GCA_964499555.1 uncultured Fastidiosipila sp. | reverse complement strand
GACAAACGCCGCCCATATCGTAGTCTGTTCTTCGCGAATAATCCCCCGCATGGAAAGCCACATGTCCAGCCTCCACTCAAATGGAAGTTTCAGGATGCGAGCAATCTGAATCTGCAAAAAAACAGCAATGGCGGGCACCGTATACACAGCATATCGGCTTTGAATAAATCCGGAAATCCACATCGAAAGTCCCGCTAAAAGCATACCGTTGAGAAAAGCATAGTATAGCGCAATAGCGAAGTAGGCGATCGGATTGTGCGCGGCAATGGGCATATAATAGAAATCGCCCATGGTCGCAAAATCGTCCGACAAAAACAAAGGGATACGGCTTGACAGCGCCATTACAAAGAACATCTGCCCAAGAAAATTGGTCAGTCCACCGGCAAACGCAGCGGCAGCGAATTTTGATAAAAAGTAATTGCGCGTACCTCCGCGAA
>CAZCLL010000069.1:0-12708 GCA_964499555.1 uncultured Fastidiosipila sp. | reverse complement strand
CCATGCTTTCAATGAGCGCTTACGAACCATGACTTGGGGTGTCATATCCATCTGATATTCCGCACAAAAGGATGCCGCATAAGGCAATGCGCACAGCATCCCTAAAAGATATCGGCCGTACACACCGCCAAAGGCAATCGAGTTGAAATAAAAATACCAGACCGATAGGTAAGACGAATCGGATAACGCATATGGAAGATCAATAATGGCATCCAGCAATATGAACGGCGGAATCAATAGAACCGCCAGAAAGAATTTCGGACCGAGCGCGATTTTCAGGTCGGCCCGAAGCACCCGCCAGTACTGCCTCATTGCAATTCTTCCCCCGTATAGGCATTAAAACAATAGGTTACATCCGGTGAACGTACGACTTTCCCTTCTTCGTCTGACGATAACACATCGCTGTTGAAGCACCACGTCGGAATGAGCGTCCAAGTGTAGAAGTCCTGGGGAGAGGGCACCGGTACATATTGGAGGTACCCACTGGTAATTTCCACCGAATATGGTGGGATGAGTTCCCCCAGATGATCTTCCAGGCAGGCTACCGCTTCCTCATATCCCAGTACGGGCTTTTTTTCTACGGCTTCGCCCAGTTCCCCTGCGCGGTCAATATCCATACTATAAACGCCGTCCGGGTTCAGCGCAAGTTCGGCACGGATGTATGGCGTCTGAAGAAAACCGTGCAGAGAAGCCACGCTCAGTTCTCGTCCTTGAAAGACATCCAGCCCGTCATAGATAGGAAGACCGTCCAGTGAAAAACCATAGGTCATCGCATACAGGTCATCCCCATCGTCCCAGTCGCTCACCTCCGGAAAGTAACCATCCTCTATAAAGTTGGTTTGGGTTACCAGTTCATCATATACCATCTTCATTTGCTCGTGTCCAATTGCAAGCCGGTAGATTGGACGAATGCCCATTTTCAATCCAAGCCTGCCGATAAAATCTCTGCAAAGCGCGTCGGCCTGATCTTGGGACATGTAAGAATGTTCTTTGCTTAAATCGTCTGCGGAGAACTTCACGTCATACATAAAAAACGTGGTGCCGTAGATGCCGTGAACGACATAGTTCACCGGTTCGCTGTAGCGTTTGGACCGGGATGTGTGTTTGTAATTGATGGTACCCGTCTGCCCTGACGCGATCTCCTCCCCGGCCTCATTCTTTACGATGTTACCGCCCCAACGGCTCTCCGAATCGCGCTCATCCTCATGCGTTCGTGGAGACGTCTGGTCAAAAAACAGAAGATCAGCCAATGTGTTTTCATTATATCGGTCACTTTGCGTCAAGTCGGGTATGATCATGTAATAGGAAGCGTACTGCGTATTTTCAGGAACGAGAATATCCGCCTCCACCCGTATTCGGTCGCTCACAGGCTTCGAAATGTGTACTGACTGCCCCAGTGCCACCGTACCAAAACCCGAGAACATCGCCCACAACACCGCTGCAAACATGATAATGTGCTTTCTCATAAACAGTTCTCCTTCACGTACGGGAGGCGCAATCCGCCCTGCATGAGACAGAACGGATTGCGCTACGCCGGTTTTTACGGCTGGAAGCTACCGGTCACTTCCAGTGCGGCAGTGGAAGTAGAACTGTCGTCCTTCTTGCCGCGCAGCAGGACCGGTCTATTGGCCCCAGGGGAGACATTCTGACTGAATGTTCTTTTGAGGTTGGTCACCTTTGACTTGTATTTCTGATACGGGCCCAAAGATCCGCTATCATCCGACAATCCCTTTCGGGGACGGGCCCCGAAAATGTTCGTTGAACTGAGCGTGCCGGAACTAATTGTTATGGTCCAATCTTTGCCCTTATCTTTGGTGCGGTAACCCATGACTTGGGAGTCGGACGTTGCCGTCACATTCCGAAAGGTGAATGAAAACCCGCCGGGACTCGCTTGTGCTGTAATGCCACCAAACAGCCCCACAATCAGCACCATTGTAAGGCAAAGGCTCATCTTGCGCTTCATGTTGGATTCCTCCTGTAAAAATTTCATCTGTCGTGATAGAATTACAACCGAAGCAATTAGTTAATGTAACTACCTACAGAAAGGCATTGGTAAAAAATTCAATTCAACGGAATCTCCCCCTTTTACCCAATCTTTAGTCAATGCGAGTGTTTCGCAGTACAATTGGAATAGTTTTGTTTGCTTATGACGTCTGAGTGCTTAATTGGATTTTCAAGTTGGACACCCTGTGCATTGGTGATTACGCAGCTTACCTTCACACGATAGCTGTATCCTGAAGAGATGCTTTTCTTTTTTGTGATTTTTACCAGATCACGACCATCTCCTGTATTTTTCCATGAATCAACTTTTACCCAAGTGCTTGCTCCTGCTGATCTTCGCTGCAATGTAACCGTGACAGCAGTATAATTGTTTGCCGATGATCCCTTGGCGCTACCGGTGCAAGTCGCTGTATTCCCGTTAATGGATAAGTCTGCGAAAACGGATGAGACATACGTGTAATAGGGTGTAATTATGATCTGATCCGACAGTCCGTCCGCCAAAGCTGTCCCCGTGAGAATCGACAAAAGCAAACCCACGAGCAGCGTGACTAAAGATTTTCTTTTCATGACAACGCCCTCCCGCTTTATCGTTCTACATAATAATTGCAGCAGAAGGGCAAAATGTTGCAGGCAAAATATATTTTACCTTATTTTTACTATTGAGTTGGCGATTTTTGTCGCTTCCTCCGGCTTACCCTGCAGATCAATCAGGAAGTACTGATCCACATATGCCCACGCCAGGAGTACTTCGTCGCCTTTTACCGATAGGAACGCGGTTGTGCCATTTACCTGGATAAAGCTGGTCTGGGCATTCTCCGTATCAATATTGCCAACGGCGCCCGATCGATACTCGCCAAACTGAAGATCTTTTCCCACGGCATTCACGTATACCACATCGTTCATTCGGTCTCCGCCTAACACCTGCTTGATCGTATACCCATCCGGGATGTAGCTTGGGTAATACTCCCCCTGCCACCCGGCGGGCACGTCCACGAACGCATTCTCACTGGGTCTCAGGCTCAACTCCGTGTATTCCTTCTCAATATTAATGAGGAAATTCGTGAGATACACGCGCGCCGTTCTACTTACCGCCAAGGCAGATGTCGCGGCAATGAACAGCGCAAGCAATACGCCGGCGGCAATTTGTACGCTCTTGGGGAGCGTACTATGAAAAAAAGAGCGCAACGAACGCAAACGTACCTCCTTGGCCATGTTCTTGATGACCCGGGGCAGGGATCGGGTATATCTATCCTCAATCTCCTTTGCTGATAGACCGCTGTCCCCGTTTCCGGCCTCTTCCTCCAATGCCGCTGCGCGCTTTTTTTCAAGTCGGATCATCGCCAAACGGAAAAGCGTATCTTCATATCTTTCTGTAAGTTTGGACTCATCCAGCAAGCACGATTCATCTGTCATTGCTCAGGTCTCCCTTCATGATCCTATAGGCCCGTTGCCTCGCGCGCGTAAGTCGCGAACGAACGGTTTCGTGCTTCATCCCAAGAATTGCTCCGATCTCTTTGTCACTCAGATCGTCGATATATTTCATGCGCAGAACATCCTGATCGAGCTCCGGCAATTTTTCGATGCCGGCCATCAGTTCATTGATGGTGGCTTCACGCAGAAGATTGGCATCGGGATCGGGCTCAGCGGATGAAAAATTGGAAATGACCTCTTCTCCATTTTCAGACTGCGCACTCCTTTGTTTCCTCAGGTAATTCAGCGCGGTATTCCTCACAGTAGAAATGATGTAGGCTCGCAAAATGTTGCAGTCCAGCGTTCGAAGTAGAGAAATTTTACGAATCAAGACAATACAGGCATCATTCACAATGTCATCCAAGTCCTGAGAGGAACAGGTGACTTTATGAGCCTGCCAATACATCATCCGATGATACTCAATGTAAAGCTTTTCCATATAATTCCTGTCATCGCTATTCTCAATAGCAAGTATCGCTATAGGAAATATCATTCTCTTCCTCTTTTCTGCTTCTCGGTTGTACCAAATAATCCCATGCTACAGGTAATAATTCAACGCACGGATGGGAAAGCCTTTTTTAGACGGGGTAAGAACGCATTTGGAGCTGCAACCGCAGGTCCCTGACGAACCTGCGGTGGTGCATCCCAAATTGACATACCCACCGTCATTGTACCAAATTCAAGTTTAAATTTCTCGTCCAGGAAAGGTCTTCCTTAATTACACTCCGATTTACTGTATTGTACAGATGAGTGGCGCGGCGGTCGAGGATGACGAGGCCATTCATTTCTGCTGCCGGGAGGTCTCCTCCGCCAAAACGGAGAAAGGGATAATCGCTTGCTGCTCGGTGACCCCTCCGTTCAAGCCTGAATGGGGCAGCACCACGTTGTAGATCACGTCCTCCGTGGCCCCATCTGACAGATTGAACCAGAACAGGAGGCTTAGGAGTGCAGATCCCCACTTTCAAAGATTTCGACTCCTTCGACAACGACTTTCAGCAGGATCTCACCCCCTAGCAGCTCCAGCAACTCGCCAATCTCAACTGGATTGAGAGGATCTACAATAAACATACTGTCTCCATTGAGAGAAGCGCTACGCCTGAATCCACCGTCTAAACTCAGCGACGGAAATCTCGCCGTTATGGCAGCGCTCGAACTGGTACTGGGCGCTGCCCTGCCATATTTTGAACGCGTCCGGCGTGATCATGCCCTTGTGCATCCGCTGATTCATGCGCTTGTACACCAGGCGATAGGCGCGGTACGCAGTCTCCTGGCGGAATTTCTCGGTAAAGTCTCTGGCCTCGCCGAGCTGCTGACAGGTACGGTTCTTCCCGTCCGGGATGCTCGCGCAGTACTTCGTGTCGTGTAAGCCCTTCGGCATGAAATAATGGCCGCAGTAGCCGCACCTGCGCACACGAACGCCGCCCATGATCATTCTGGACAGCTCCAGCATCGCCATCTCCCGCGCGGTCTGTACCGCATACCCCTCGTCGATTCGATACGCGCTGGCGGCGGTTTTTTGAATCTCCGCGGCGCTCGCCGTCGGGCGCTCCGTCACGTCGTCAAAGCTCTGTGCCTCTACGATGCGCTGAAAATCGACTTTCGTCGTCTCAAAACGTGCAATCTGCCTTCGCACACTCGCGTCCGAACTGCTCACCGCTCGAGCATACAGGGTGCTCTGCTGAGAAAACGCCGGAAGCCTTGCTTCCGTTCTCGCGTGCAGCGCGTACCGCTGTACCGGCGTGAGCTTTGCATATGGCGCGTCAACCTGTTCGTCCAGACACAGCCCGATGTACCGCACAACCACTTCCTGCAACTTCATGAGATTCAATTCGCCTTCCAACAGTACATCTGCGTCCTGTGTTTCGAGTGTCACGTAGTCCGAATCAAACACCGCCACATACGGATGCAAACCCTGAAAACGGCGCACAAACCGATCCGCACATACGCGCCGGTTGTATTTCAGATCCTCCAAGTCCCGTATTTGCGCATCACTCTGCGTTTTAACGGACCCGCTCATGCGGCCCACATAGCAGCCTTCTTCAGCATAGTTCGTATTGGGATCACGAATCAGGCGCAGCGTGTGCTGACGCGCCTGCTCGTATTCTGTCAGATCCAGGTTCGCAAATGCCAGCAGAAGCACACCGATTGGATGCGCCTGATCCGCATGCGGCGGCCGCGTGGCGGTAATGTGCATGACGCTTTTCGTCATATCGAAGGAACTGTATCGCTTGCGGTTTTCCAACCGGCTGGCAACGATGTATTTTCTATATGCTTCGCCCGCGCGCCTGTAGCACGCTTCGGCATCCGGATCGTTCCAATCCATCATCGCGCATTTCTCCTTTTGAAGGACAATATAATCTTATTTTATTTAGGCGCAAACAGGTTTGTCGCTGAAAGGCGCGGAATATGCGTGCAATTCCATGTTTCCTTATGTATACTGTATCACATAAAAAGACAATGATCAAGCGCAATTGACAACTGAATAGCGGACATTTGGCGGGCGATATGCCGCGCGGATTCGACAGCATGCCAGGACCGGGGTTCCCCTATCCCGCGAGCGTGTCACCCATGAGGGGGCTACGGAATCCAACCGGCGATACGCGGTGCGATACAGCGCAGGAACGGACGCCGGATGAATGCGCAGGGAGACAAAATACCCATCAAACAGGAAAGGAAGATGTCCACTGGAACACCAGTCCTTCAAAGGAACACCGCAAGCCGTTCCGCAGTCGGCAATACCGTCCGTAGCGCAGCGGGGGACGCAAGCAGCGCCACAGGCCACGTCGCAAGGGTCCGGCCATGCCTCCCCATTCGCGACCCAACCATCGATGAAAAGCGTTTCTCCTGCATTCGGCAATCCAGCCGAAACAGCAGGCAATTCCTGTTCACCGTCTGCCAAACAAACGCCGCAGCATACCGCCTCCGGTGCGATTCCCGCCGCCATCCGCCTGCCTCTCAATTTTTTTGAACAAGCCACCATCCGTATTCTGCACGGACAGAAAGACGGCGTGTACACCGTGCACCTGTTCCTCATGCTGCTGAGTCTGGCGGCAAAGTCGAACCGGGATGGCGCGCTCATGCTGACCGACGACATTCCTTATGACGAACCCATCATCGCCAGCCTTGTCCCGCTGGACAGCAAGCAGGTACAACCCGCCCTGCAACTGCTGACCAGATACGGGCTGATTGCGCAGCAGGACGGCATCTACCGCGTGCCGGATTTCGCCCAATGGGTGGAGTTTCTCAAACCGCGGGTGCGCAAGCCGCCGAAACCCAGATAATCAAGCCTGCGAAATCCGGGCAATCCAACCCATTCAACCAATGGAACCGGTAAGCGTGCCGCCGAAAGAATGCGCCGGGAACAAAGCGGAAAAGGATGGGAACGAAGCGAACGACGGAGCTTTTGCCAGCAACGCATTTGTGCATACAAATCTCACGATTTCCATGCCCCATGCGGATGCTCCGCATCGCTGGTTGGGGCCTTGCCCCAATCCCCGGTCCGCACGATTCCCATCCGTGAATCGTACATCCCTCCATCATCGAGCGCTCCGTGCTCCGATGATGCTTTCGCCCCGCTCCCGCGGTACGATCCAAAACGAGAAAGCGCAGGCACCCATTACGCCCGATGCCCGTCAGTCAAAGATTTATCTTGTTTTAAAGAGGTGATGAAAGACCAAGCCCGATACGAAAACAAAGCGCATCGTTCTTCGCGTAAGCGAAGAGGAGCGCGAACAGATTTGTGGAAATGCCGAGCAGGCCGGACTGTCCCTCAGCCAATTCGCACGCCAAAGACTTCTCCTTCAGCCGGTACGATCCCGTTTGCCGCCTGAATTTCCGGCGTTGAAAAGAGATTTGTCCGGGTTGCGCAACAATGTCAATCAGATCGCAAGAGCCGTGCATACCCAGGCGCGCGATCCCTGCAAGGCCGCCGAAGACGCCATGCGCCATGCCGACTCCGCCTATCGCATCCTGCTTGTGCTACAGGAGAAGATCGGCCATGGCGTTTAACGGCATGAAGGTGATCCAAGGGAATCTTCGCGACCGGCTGAGGTACATCATAAACCCGCAGAAGACCGAGGACGGACTGCTCATCGCCGGGATCAACACCGTCCCATCGGCGGCCTATGACGATATGATGGCCACCAAGCGCCGCTACGGAAAACTCGACCAGCGGCAGGGTTACCACATCATTCAATCGTTCAAGCCTGGCGAGATCGAGCCGAGCGAAGCGCTCCGGTTCGGCATGGAGTTCATAGACAAGTATCTGGACAACCGATACGAAGGCGTGGCCGCCGTGCACACCGACAAGGCACACGTGCATGTGCACATCCTCTTCAATTCGGTGTCGTACATGGATGGTCGGAAGTATCACGCGGCGAAGGGAGAGTATCTGGAACGCATCCGCTCGCTGTGCGATCAGCAGTGCCGGGCGTGGGGTTTGTCCGTGATCGAAGGGGATTTCACGAAACGCAATCGACCGAAATATGAACAGCTCGACCGGCAACAGGGCAAGCCGACCTGCCGCGAGATGATCCGAAGCGACATCGACCGTGCGCTCACCGAGAGCTATCAGTGGGAGGGCCTTTTGCTAGCGCTGAAAAGGCAGGGCTATCAGATCAGGGAAACGAAAGCGAACGTATCCTTGAAGCCGCCGGGGCTCAAGCGGTTCATACGGCTCCGGTCGCTGGGAGATAGATATCAGCCGCGTGATCTTAAAGACAAGCTGCGCGAAAAGCTGATTCACATCATGGATGTCACGCCGCCCCGAGACGTACCGCTTCCGCAGGACGAGGCGCTCGACCGATACATTGGCATACAGGCGGACACCTACAACATCACCCAACAGATGCGCCAACTGATCGCGAAGCAGCATATGCGCTATTCACCGGCGCTGCGCGCCGAGATCCGCAAGCTCGACCAGTGGAGCGAGGACCTGAGCTTCGAGACGCGGCACGGGATCACAACCCCAGACCAGCTTCGAGCATTCCAAACGCAGACACAGTGCCTGATGGCGGAGATCATAGACCGGCGCGCACCGATTTACCGGGAGCGCCGAACCGCTGCCGCAAGAGACGATCCCGCCCGTATGGCCGAGCTGGATGCGAAACTTTCTGAATACAAAGGTTGTCTTGCGAACCTGCGCCGGGAGCTTCGCATCGCCAGGCGCATCGAAGCGCGGCTTCTGAGCAAGGTTCCCGAGATGCTCGCCGCCGAAGCAGCCCAGCGATTGCTCCGGCAACAGTCCCAGACAGGATCACAGCACTTCCCGGAACGGGAGCGATAGCGCTCGCGTCCGGCCGCATAATTTATGAGGAGCTCCGCAAACGCATTTGCGCACCCAATCGCGAAGAGGATGCACTAAATCGCCGATTGCCGTTATCTCTCGTCGCGGTTCTTCAGCCTTTTCCTGCCCTTCACATGGCGCTCACGGTCGCGAACCAATTCTCGCAGCCGTTCCACCCGCTTGCGAAGGCCAAACAGGAGCGCGTCACGCCGTGCCGCATCAATGAATACCGAATCCCGAACGATATCGCTAAACTCCTCGTCAATGCCGTGGAGGGCGGAAACATCCAGCCAATCGAAAGACCTGACCAACTCGATCTGCTCGTCATGGGTCCCTCGAAACGGCTTGCTCGGAAGCCTGTCCGCAGGACGGATTAAAGCGGGCGGCTGCGCGTACCAAAGGGATGTTCCGCAATCGTACACGGGTGCGGGGCCGGTCCATTCCAGCGTATCGGCCTTTCGAATCGCGCCAAAGTTGTTCATATGTCGGTCTTCGTTGGCAATGAGGTAATCGACCGTCAGCATCCTGTCAAGAAAATCAGGCATCCCTGGTATTCCGAGCACCTCGCAGCAATGAATGAAGTGCTGATAAGGGGATTCGTGATTCTGCTTTTTGCAAGCCTGTGCGATCCGCCACGCAGAAACCAGTTCCGTATCCCTTGTAACAAAATCCTCGCACACGCTGTACGGGTATTCCCGGTGGATCATCAGCGTATAGGGAACATGCGCTATGGACAGTCTCCGCATCACGGCGGATGCCAGCACCTCGTTGTATGGTTCCTGCTGGACTGCGCCGCTGCCGCCTTTTATGAGGCAGCGCTTTCCGTCCAGTATGATCCACTTCTTTTTTAACCAGCCGTCTGAGGTATTGTCGGGCGAGGAGAGCTGAAACGCATCTTTCCTTTCAGCTTCTCCAAACAGGATATTCCCGATATCCTCCGAAAAGGGATTGTCAAAAAAGTTGATGTCTTCCCACCGGAGAGACGAGCCTTCCGGCCTAATCCAATACTGATCGGACAGGCTAAGCCCACAGCTTTTCGTCAAAAGCAGCTGCGGAAACGGAACCCCGAGTACATCCAGCGCCTCCCGCAATCCGGAGCGACTCGCCGGAATGGCACGGCCGGCCCACCACGCGTTCAGGGAGGTGCGGCTAACGCTCCCGTGGTTCCATTCAGTACCCACAGGCAGATGCTCCGGCGCGAAAACATCCAAAACTCCACTGATCGTTCCGGTCGTTTCATCCAGATCGAGAAGCGCGACCGGGATCGTCCCATGGCAGAGCATATATCGCATAATGGTTCCTCTCACACTGTGGATGGCAGCGTTTCCTGCTTGCCCCATTCTGTCTCGACGATGGATGTCCCCTTGCGGCATCCATGCCATGATCATACCGGCTGCCAGAAAGAATGTCAAGGCGTCCGTCAAAAACACTCGAATGCTCTGGAAGCTCCTCTCCCAACCCAAGCATCAAGGAGGGCCAATTGCCGCGGGGTTCTCATGCGGCTGCACATGAGGATTCCGTTTTTTCGATGAAAGGAAGGAATGAAATCATCATGAAGCAACCGTACTTCATAGCCCACAAATCAAGAGAGGATTTACATGCCAGAAATCACAAAAACACTCGGATACGCAGCCGGCGGTTCCGTCAATCCGCCGCCTGCCTTCCGTCCAGCCGCGCCTCTCCAGAACCCGACACTCGACAACCGAACGATTCGGAGGGATATGCTCGATACCTTGCGAGACGTCTTTGGCCTCGCACTCCTTCAACTTGACGCTTTCACAGAAAGTTCGCAAAACAGACCGTTCCCCAATTCGAGGGAAACATCGGAAAGAATCGGCAATTGCCGGCGCAGCGTGACTATTGGCATAGATGGCTCGGGGAAACCCATCGTCCAATGGGCCTGTGGCCGTACCGAAGATGAGGTCAACGACAGCATCGTCCGCATCTATCTTGCAAGCGGCCTGATTGGGCGTCTGTTCCCGGCACAGGCCGCAACGGTTTCAGAACCCGCAGCTGGAACCCGGGAAGAAGAACGAACCCGAAAAGCAGAAAACGACGGGGTTTCCTTTGGAGCGTACGTACAGAACTGGATGGAACGGTACAAGGGCAGCCTCAAGCCCACAACGCTCAAGGGCTACCGCAGCTATCTTCGAAGGCACCTGCTGCCGACCTTTGGAACAATGAACCTGCTCGAAATCTCCGTGGACGACATCCAGGATTTTCTCAACGAGCGAAAGGGCCTCTCGCATAAGACGCTGCGGGAATTCCTCGTCTTTCTTCGCCAGATCTTTGACAGCGCGGTCGAGGATCGCATCCTCCCCTTTAATCCGGCCAAGAGCAAGCGACTTCAGAACCCATCCAGCAAGGTCACCGTCCGGGAGGCGCTGCCGCTTGAGGTCGTCCTTCAGATTCTTCGGGATGTCGGCACATTACCAGCGGAGGAACGCAGGCTCATGGCGCTGCTGCTGCTGACCGGGATGCGGCGCGGCGAGATGCTGGGTCTCAAATGGGAGGACATCGACTTTGAAAAGAAGATGATCTCCGTATGCCGGAACGTCACCTATCCAACGAACCAACCCAACCTCACAACCCCCAAAACAAAGAACGGCATGCGCAATATCCCCGCGGACGAAAACCTGATTCTGCTGCTGGATCGACCCGATAAAGCGGATGGCTACATCGTCGGCGGCGATACGCCCGTAACCCTTGCACAATACAATGCCCTGTATGCGCGCATTGACAAACAGGTGAATCTCCACGACGCGACTGCCCACATCTTCCGGCACAGCTATCTGACGCTACTGGATGCCGCGGGGGTCGACCCCAAAACGCTGCAGGTCATCGCCGGACACGGGGATATCCGGATTACCATGAATCGATATGTTCATGGCCGCGAACAGGAAATCGCGCAGGCTAGTTCGAAGCTGAATTCCCTGATGAACCAACCGCTCCACGAGCCAGATCCCGCGTAATGCCTCCGCCGGAAACGCGCCTGCCTCACCAAAGTATTTGCCTTCAGGTCCAGAGCAGTTGGCCAAGGTCAGCTGCTCCTTTTTATTTTGGCCGTAGGATAAAACAGCATCATATGACAGTAGAAACATTAAAGTGATAGGAAAGGCTTGACAGAAAGCAGCATCAATTCTACAATCGAAATGGAACGGCACGGGCATGAAATCTCGCAACCCACTCGTCGCGTACCCCGCCGAACAGGCTGTTCTCGCGCAGCTTGAAAACTGCATACGCACAAAAGGGTCCAAAGTATGCCATTTCCGAATTCGAAAGGAGTATGGAAATGGCAAGCAACTGTAAGCGAAGAATCAGAATTGGAACGGATGAGAAGGGCAAGCCCATCACGAAGTGGGCTTGTGGAAGGACCGAGGATGAGGTCAACGACAGCATCGTCCGAATCTACATCGAATATGGGCTGATCGAATCCCTGCTCTCCTCCGGTGGGCCGGCGGGTGAGTGTGTTCGGAAAATGCTTTCCTCCACGAAAGAACAGAAGGAGAACGGCATCTCATTCGAGGCGTATACCCTCAACTGGATGGAGCGCTACAAGGGCAGTCTGAAAGAAACCACGCGCAAGGGCTATGTCAGCTACCTCAGCAAGCATCTGCTGCCCTCGTTCGGGAACATGAACCTGCTCGAAATCTCCGTGGACGACATTCAGGACTATCTCAATGACCGCAAGCACCTCGCGCGGAAAACGCTGCGCGAACATCTCGTCTTTCTGCGCCAGATCTTCGACAGTGCGATTGAGGACGGCAAGATGCTGGCTAACCCCGCGCGCAGCAAGAAACTGCGCAATCCCTCCGACACGGTCACGATTCGCGATGCGCTGCCGCTTGAGGTCGCCGTACAGATCCTCCGGGACATCGGCTGTTTGGCCGAGTCAGACCGCAGGCTCATGGCGCTCCTTCTGCTCACGGGCATGCGCCGCGGCGAGGTGCTTG